>CAYNPZ010000040.1:0-26845 GCA_964399175.1 uncultured Bacteroidales bacterium
AAAAACCTGGCTTTTTGCTTCATTTTTTTTCGCAAAAAGCTGGTTTTTCTAATGCTGGGTAACCTGCCCGCCGAAGCTAGCAGGCGGGCCTGGATCCTTTCCTCAATCCTTCCCGCATTCATAAACAAATCCCGCTGAAAGCGGGAAAGTTTATGAATAATCTAGGATACATTCAATACTTTGATCCTGGAGGAGACAAATTAATTTTTTATGTTTTATTTGAAAAGGTTATTGTTTCATCTTAAATTGTGGCCTGAATTTTTATAGACCATTTACAACATCTAGTCTATGAATGAATCGATATTGAAGGCATTATTGCGATTGTTTGCTTTGGTTTCGGAGGCAAACAAATCAAGCGATATTGAAGACAAGAGAGAGATTATAAGTGATTATTTGCATCAGCAATTTGATAGCGAAGTGGCTGAGGAGTATCTGAATTATTTTGATTACCGTGTAAGATATTATCACCCCGAATCATTGGATCCGGCACATGACGTTATTCACGGGAAAACGCTTGAAGAACGTCTTGTAAATTTGTGTAACCAGTTAAACGAAGAGTTGGAGAGAGAGCAAAAAATACTGGTTATTATTAACCTGCTTGATTTCATTTCCATTGACAGGGAGGTGACCCGTTTTGAGATCAACTTTGTAGACAATACTGCCGGAAAGCTTAAAATTGACGAAGAGGAATATAAAGACCTCAAAGAATTTACATTCGGACATATTGACAGGATCCGGTACCGCCGGAATCTTCTTATTATAGATTCGGAGGAGGAACCCGAAGAAAGGGATATCAAACACATGTATATCCGACGCCTGGATGGAAGGGTCATTGTGTTTTATATTCGGAGCTCCAACACATTCGTCCTTCGTTATTATGGTAGTGACAGCCTGACGCTTCACAGCCAGTTTATCAAGCCTTACCAGTCATATATATGGTCGTTTGGAGGGGTGATTAAAAATTCGAAGTTTGGATCCATTTATTATACCTGGGTGTCAGGCAAATTCATTCAAGAGACCACCAGAACCCATTTTGTATTCAATGCCAATAACATAGAATATTCATACGGGAATAGCCCCAACGGGATCAAACCGTTTACCCTTACGGAAGAGTCGGGAAGGTTGATTGGAATTATCGGCGGAAGTGGCTCCGGAAAGTCCACCCTTCTGAATCTTTTGAATGGCAATCTGAAGCCTAAAAATGGCAACATCACCATTAACGGATTTGATATTCATGAGGACAGCGATAAGTTAAAAGGGGTGATCGGTTTTGTTCCCCAGGATGATGTGCTGATAAAGGAATTTACTGTATTTCAGAACCTCTATTATAATGCCCGACTTTGTTTCAGCCATTACTCCGAGCAACAGATCAAAGATGTGGTTGAAAATTCCCTGGTTAGTTTTGATCTGGATGATGCCCGTGATATGCGTGTTGGCAATGCACTGAATACCTTTTTAAGCGGAGGACAGCGAAAAAGATTGAATATTGCCCTCGAGCTGATGAGGGAACCTTCCGTTCTGTTTGTGGATGAGCCCACGTCCGGTTTATCGTCAGCTGACTCGGAGAAGGTAATGCTTATGCTGAAGCGTCAGACATTTAAAGGGAAGCTGATATTCAGCAATATTCACCAGCCATCCTCAGATATTTTTAAAATTCTTGATAAATTGCTGGTCATTGATCAGGGTGGACACATTATCTGGTATGGGAACCCTGTGGATGCCATTACCTACTTCAAGCGAATGAACAATTTTGTGGATTCAGAGCAGAGTGAATGCCCTACCTGCGGGAACATTAAAACCGAAGAGATTTTAAGAAATGTAGAATCCCGCGTGGTTGATGTTGACGGAAGAGTGACCCGGAAGCGAAAGATCACGCCTGAGGAGTGGTACAAAAAATATCTGAAAAATATTGACCCCATTATCCAGCGAATCAGGCGGCCCTTTAAATCTGTTATTCCACATTCGGATTTCAGCATACCGAACAGGCTCAAGCAGCTTGGGATATATTTTTCCAGAGATCTGCTCACAAAACTTGCCAATAAACAATACCTGTTGCTTGTTATTCTGGAAGCCCCCATTTTAGCACTTCTGCTGGCTTTTATAACCAAAAATTCCAGCCTTTCAGGGGCAGTAAGTGAGTATATCTTCAGGGACAACCCGAATATTCCGGGATATCTTTTTATGAGTGTAATCGTGGCATTGTTTCTTGGGCTCGTTATAAGTGCCGAAGAAATTTTCAAGGATAAAAGACTGCTGGAAAGGGAAAAGTTTTTGAATTTAAGCCGTTTCAGCTATCTGAATGCTAAAATTCTGGTATTAATAATTATATCAGCTTTCCATATGTTGGCCTATACATTGATCGGGAATCAGATACTTGAGATTAAAGGTATGACTTTCTCCTACTTTTTTATCTTATTTACTACTGCCATTTGGGCCAATATGGTTGGACTGAATATTTCCTCGGGATTTAAATCTATTGTTGCGATATATATTCTGGTTCCGCTGATCCTTGTGCCACAACTGTTGTTTAGCGGGGTGGTCATCGATTTTCGCAATATGCACCAATCGGTAAAGTCTGATGAATATGTTCCGATGATCGGCAACCTGATTGCTTCAAGGTGGGCTTATGAAGCGCTGGTGGTTACCCAGTTCAAGGAGAATAAATTCGAAAAACATTTTTACCCTCCCGAATCTACCATAAGCACTACTTTCTTTGACCAGGCTTATCGCATTCCCTTAATGGAATCAGCACTGAGTGAGATTCAGGGAGACTCTGTTGATCCGGGAGAGCGGGGAAGAATAGAGCTGCTGAAGAATGAAATGAGCGAATTGACTGGTCGCTATCCTGTGGAATATGAATCTTTGGATCGGGTAAACGATCAAACGCTTGGTAAATTCAGGAATCAAACCCGTACACTGCTTGACACGCTCGCTAATATAGCTTCAACAAGATATGAGGAGGCCAAAAAAAGGAAGCAGCAAATCCGCAACAACCTGATTGATGAGTTGGGAGGTGAAAAACCGTTTCAGGAACTGAAAGATACATATCACAATAAGCGCCTGGCCACCCTGGTGGAGAATTCCGACCGGCTAACCAGTTATTATATTGAGGATAACGAGATCATTTATTTAAGGGATCCCGTTTACCGTTTGCCTGATTCCAGCTTTGGCAGGGCGCATTATTTTGCACCGGCAAAATTTGTTGGTGATATGAAGATCGATACCTTATGGTTCAACATCATCCGAATCTGGCTGGCCATATTTATGTGGTATGTTATTTTGTATTTTGATGTGTTGAACAGAATTATCTCCTACTTCGAAAGCATTCGCCTGCGAAGGATCGGACGTCGACGGTTTTTTAAGCTTTTCGGATTTCAGGAGAGTGAATCATTCAGGATATTGCCATCGCTTCGTTTCAGCATCTACAGGAAAAAAACTTGATTTACTGTGTACATAGATAAAAAGCCAGGATAAAAGTATGTTGAAACGGATGCTAACCGGGTTTTTTGATCTGAATGCCCATCAAACCAATATTAAGCGGGAGGTTGTTGCCGGGGTGACCACCTTTATGACTATGGCCTATATTATAGTGGTCAATCCCCAGGTTTTATCCGAAGCCGGAATGGATCATTCCGCGCTGGTCACTGCAACCATCCTGGCCTCTATGATCGCAACACTGATCATGGCCTTCTATGCCAGGCTTCCTTTTGGTCTTGGGCCCGGTATGGGCATTAATGCCTTTTTTGCCTATACCATTGTTTTGCAGATGGGCTTTTCCTGGCAGCTGGCCCTTACGGCTGTTTTTCTGGAAGGCATCATGTTCCTGCTGTTAACCTTTTTTAATATCCGGGAAGCCATCGTCAACAGCATACCCATTAATATCAAACATGCAGTTTCGGTGGGAATTGGATTGTTTATTGCACTTATAGGACTAAATAGCGCCAATATAGTGGTAACCGGCATGGAAGCAGGTTCCGGGGAAATTCTGACAGGTAATATTGTAGAAATGGGAAACATTTCTTCTCCCCCTGTTCTTACTGCTTTGTCTGGTTTGATCGCAACAGCCCTACTGCTTGCGCTTCGAATTAAAGGTGCCCTTTTGATAGGCATTCTGCTCACCACCATAATCGGCATTCCTTTCGGAGTTACCGAATTTCCTGAGAGTTCCCGACTGGTTAGCCTGCCTCCTTCCCTTGAACCTTTGTTTTTTAAGATCCGGCCGGGAGAGATTTTTTCAACCAACATGCTGGTTGTGTTATTCACTCTTTTATTTGTAGATATGTTCAGCGCAGTGGGAACACTTATCGGGGTAGGTACAAAGGCAGGGATGCTTGATAAAAACGGCCGCCTGCCCAGGGCGAAGCAGGCCCTGTTCTCAGATGCTGCCGGAACCACTTTTGGCTCTTTGCTGGGGACCAGTACGGTAACCACTTATATTGAAAGTGCAGCCGGTATAGCGGAAGGCGGAAAAACAGGTCTTACTGCCCTTGTTATTGCTGTGCTATTTGGCATGTCATTATTTTTGAGCCCCCTCTTCCTGATCATTCCCGAAGCGGCAACAGCCCCTGCACTGGTTCTCGTGGGATTTTTCATGATTACCCCTATCAGGGAGATCAATTTCAATGATTATACCGAGGCTTTTCCGGCTTTTCTGACCATAGTGATCATGCCACTTACCTACAGCATTGCTGAGGGGGTAGTTTTCGGGATCATCAGTTATGTTCTGTTAAAGCTGTTTACAAACAGGGGAAAGGAAGTATCCCTGTTGATTTATATTCTTGCTGCTATTTTTATATTAAGATTCATCATTCAGTGAACGATTGCATATGAACGTTGATGCGAGAAAGAAATGGTTGATTTTATTGTTGGTGATCTTGCATGGAAGTATGGTTTTGGCGCAGATTGAAGTGACCCCGGACCTGATGCAATCCAGTACTTTGCAAGACCGGTATTATGGAATAAGAAAAGCGCAAAATGCCGACAAACGCCTTGAGCAATATGATGTCAAACAATATATTATTGATTTAGAAGTAAGCCCTCTCAATACCTTCATTAAAGGTAATGCCAGCATACGCGCAGTGGTAACCGATCCTGCAATCGATACCTTTGTGGTGGAGCTAAGCAGCAACCTTCAGGTTGACTCGGTTTTTTTCGGTGGGGAAAGACGGCCCTTTCTTCATAAGTACGATAAAATAAGGATACCGGTCCCGGATGAGGGCAATATACAAGATCCTGCTATGGTTACTGTATTTTATAAAGGGAATCCCGAAGGATCCGGTGTTTCTAACGGCTTCAATAAAGAATATCAAAAGCATGTGACCTGGTCCCTTTCCGAGCCCTTCCAGGCAAAAGAATGGTTTGCATGCAAGCAGGTACTTTCTGATAAAGCAGACTCCGCCAGGATAATGCTTACAACGGGTGAAGCGTATACCGCTGTATCCAACGGATTATTGGAAAAAAAAGAGAATATTGCGGATGATAAAGCAACTTACCATTGGGTGACCCATTATCCCATAAATTATTATCTCCTTTCTTTTTCTGTTGCCGATTTTCAGCAATATAACTTTCATGTCAAACTCAATGGGAAAGATTCTGTATTTGTGCAGAATTTTGTCTATGATCATCCCGACTATCTTGACCGGTGGAAGGAGGAGATTGAAAGAACAAGCGAAATGATGAAGCTATACTCGGAAAAATTTGGCATCTATCCTTTTATCAGGGAGAAATATGGGCATAGTCTCATGGAAAGGGGAGGAGGTATGGAGCACCAAACCATTACCACGTTGAATAACTTCAATTTTTTGCTTGTGGCTCATGAGTTAACCCATCAGTGGTTCGGGAATTATGTGACCTGTGGGTCATGGCAGGATATCTGGATCAATGAAGGCTTTGCATCTTACGGAGAGTATATTGCTCTGGAATCTCTGTTTGCTGACTCATCTGCCGAAAAATGGATGGAGCGGGCTCACAGTTATGCATTGCAGGATCCCAATGGGAGTGTATACATACCTTTTTCAGAAGCTTCAAATGTGAACCGCATATTTAGCTTTTCACTATCCTATAAAAAGGGGGCTGTATTGCTCCACATGATAAGGTATCTGATTGATGATGACCAAATCTTTTTTTCAGTACTGAGATCTTTCCTGGACGAATACAGCAATGATGTGGCCACCGGAGAAGATTTCATGAATCATCTTCATTCACATACGGGTATGGATTTCACTGAATTCTTCAGGCAATGGTATTATGGCAAGGGGTATCCCCGCTATGAAGTAAAATGGCAGCAAAAAAAAGATTCCCTCTATTTTGATTTCCGGCAGTCAGCTTCCTCGGACCGGCCGGAATTGTTCACGATACCGGTCGAAATAAAAATTGAATCGGGTATTGGAAGGGATACGATCATCATGCATAAACCGACCCGGGCTCGGGAGCGTTTTGCTGTAAAATATGCTTACCCGGCAGATGCTATAACGGTTGATCCCGATAACTGGCTCCTGAATGCACCTGCCCGTGTTTCAGAAGTTGACATGGGAAAGATTTCTGAAGTATCCTGTCTTGTTTATCCCAATCCTACAACCGGAACGCTGAATGTTGAAATAATGGGTTTAAGGCAAATGCCCAAAAAAGTGGAAGTTGAGGATGTAACCGGGAAGGTGCTATTCACGAATACCTACCGGAAAAACCGTTTCATTCTGAACACAGGTAAGTTTCATCCCGGCGTTTACCTGATAGAGATTCGCTACAATAACAGCCGTATCGTTAAAAAGTTTATAAAGCAATAACTTTTTAACTAAATGGTAATTTCCAGGTCGATGGAGTTTTCTCAGCCTCCGGTAGAGCTGAAGCTTCCGTATCTGCTCAGATCGGTTCTCGGATTGACGCACATAACGGGGATCTGTGCCTGATTGGCAATGATGTATTGTTCTTTTGCTCCAAGCACGTAATCTGAAAAATCTATATCCTTAGTGGTCATTATCAGAATAATATCAGCATCTATCTTTTTTGCGTATCCCACGGTTTCTTC
This sequence comes from uncultured Bacteroidales bacterium, assembly GCA_964399175.1. Lineage (GTDB taxonomy): Bacteria > Bacteroidota > Bacteroidia > Bacteroidales > UBA12077 > JAGXLC01. Next base: position 7,025 of record CAYNPZ010000040.1, read on the forward strand.
CCCTACACGCGAGGAATCTATGGTGTGGCTGTCATAATTGATGCCATGATTTTTGAATATTTTTTCCGTAAAATTGACATTGATCCTCATTTTCTTCTGTAACCCTGAATCAGCAATTTTCTTGGGTGTGATGATGTGAATTTTAACATCAAAATATTTGGCAAGGAAGAGTGCCCAGTTTACTTTTTGTTTGACTTCTCGTCTGTAATCCAGCGGGAAAACCACATCTTTTAATACTTCTTTTTTTGAAGGTGCCCCCTGAACTACTATAAATGGTACCTTTGAACCAACAATCACTTTCAGCGCCCAGCTTCCGGTTAATTTTTGGACACCCCTTATGCCATGGGTGCCCATAATTACCAGGCTGACATTTTGATTTGAAGCGTAATTGCTGATCTCATGAAATAAATTTCCCACCCGGATTACCGGCTCCAGTTTAATCTGGTACTTTGCTGAAAGTCTTTCAATGTCATTATTGAGTTTTCTTTCAGCATCATCCTTTTGTTTTTCGTTTTTTACAATGTGAATGAGCTGAATTTTGTTTTCCAGATACTTGGAGAGTTTGATGGCGTGAAGCAGTGCATTTTCTGTTACACCTGTGAAATCCCAGGGTACGAGCAGCTTGTCTTTTCTCATACTACGAAAATTTTATTCATTTCGAAATTTAATTAATTATTTAAAGTTTTGCAACCCTCGTTTTAAAATGCGGCTTGCAGGGCACATGTTTATTATTCGGATAAAAACTTATTAGTGTTCTGTATTTCAAAATAATTGTTCTCCAAACTTAAATTTTTTTGAATATTCGCCATGGAACCTTCATGCTTAATTCATATCCTTTTTGTAAAAGTTCCTGGAAGTGGTTTTCATTCGGGAAAAAATAGTAACCGATGATTTTTTACGGATAAAATTCACATAAGTTTTAATTAATGGATCTTAATTGGATAAATTTATAATTTGTTGTAAATTTATATGCCGTTAAATCAATGTTTCGAGCTGTTATGCACCACTTTGAAAACATTCAGGAAATCATTCAGAATGCCATTGCGGGGCAAAATTTTACCGAAGAACCCAGGGCTTTGTATGAACCCATATCCTACTCATTAAATACCGGGGGGAAAAGATTAAGACCCGCATTATTGCTTATGGCTGCAGAATTGTATGCTTCAGATATTGAATCACTTGTTTTACCGGCCATCGGGATAGAGATTTTTCATAACTTCACCCTGGTGCATGACGATATTATGGATAATGCCAGTTTGCGCAGGAATCAACCCACCGTACACGCCAAATGGGATACCAACATCGCCATTCTTTCCGGCGATGCCATGTTTATCAAAGCTTATGATTATATTTTAGAATATGATGGAAGGAAAGCCCTTGAAGTATACAGAGTTTTCAATCGGTCGGCATTGAGGGTTTGTGAAGGGCAGCAATATGATATGAATTTTGAAACCTCACTCAATGTTACAGAGCAGCAATATTTGCAGATGATAGAACTGAAGACTGCCGAGCTCATAGCCTGCAGCCTTAAAATGGGGGCTTTGGTCGGAGAAGCAAATGATGAAGAAGCCGATAAGCTTTTTGAATTTGGTAAAAACCTGGGCATGGCATTTCAGCTTCAGGATGATTACCTGGACAGCTTTGGAGATGAGCAGGCATTTGGCAAAAATATCGGTGGGGATATACGGGCCGACAAAAAAACCTATCTTTTAATCAAGGCTTATGAGAGAGCCGATGCCACCGACAGACAAAAGCTGAACTCACTCATCGGGAACAAGGACATAGATCCCCAGTCAAAAATTAAACAGGTGTTGGATATTTACCATCGCCTGGGTATAGAAGAAATTACAGTACAAAAGGCCGAAGAATATTTCAACAACGCCCTTGAAATTCTGGGTAGTCTCTCGAAAACAAAAGAGGAGAAAAGGCCTTTAACAGAACTTGCCAATAGTATGATAAAAAGACGAAAATAAAGGAACCCTTACCTGGTGTTTATAGCTTGAGAAGAAGTCCGAATTTAAAGGAGGCTTCGGGATCATATTTGAAAATATATTTCGCTTCCACAAACCCGTCTATGTCTTCTGAAACAGGTATATTCAATCCGCCTCCGAGATTAAATCCGGAACTCGAGGAAAAGTTAACCCCTGCCAGCCCGTATGGATTTATTCCCTTTTCTTTTGTAATGGAATAGTGCATATCCAGATTTCCATGGAAACCGGGTAAAAAGACGAAATCTCCGGAGGTGCTGAGATTGGGATCCAGAAATCCCAGGTTATAGGTTACTTTGGTCAGAAGGCTTACAGGAGGATCCTTGCGGAGTTCATCTCCGAGACCAACCTTTAACTGTTGGGCATTTGCAGAAAAGCTGAATATAGAAACAAAAAGAAAAATAACCAGGAATTTTGGTGCTTTCATATGAAACATTTTTTGATTAATAACGGTAAAAGGCATTATTTATGAGCAAAATTATATAATTTCCCTTAGTTTTTCCGATATAATTAAATAATAAAAATTTTAAATTTGTCGCGTTGATTTTTAATAAAATATTGCAATATGTCTGAAAACGTCGGAGAGATCATTCAGGTTATAGGTCCGGTTATTGATGTTAGTTTTGAGAATTCAGGAGGAGAAATGCCTGATATCTATGAAGCGCTGGAAATCAGCAGGGATGATGGTTCAACGCTGGTTCTGGAAACCCAGCAACACATTGGTGAATATACCGTAAGAACGATCGCCCTTGATGCCACAGATGGTATCAGGCGTGGAATGGAAGTTAGAGCTATGGGTGCTTCCATCAGGATGCCCATTGGCGATCAGGTGAAGGGCAGAGTTTTAAATGTAATAGGCGATCCCATTGACGGAATGGAACCACTGGATAAAGAAGGCGGGTATCAGGTACATCAAAGCGCCCCCGAATATACCGAGCTTTCCACAGAAACCGAAGTTTTGTACACCGGAATCAAAGTGATCGATCTGATTGAGCCTTACCCGAAAGGCGGAAAGATCGGTTTGTTTGGCGGAGCAGGTGTTGGGAAGACCGTCTTGATTATGGAGATGATCGACAATATTGCCAAGGCCTATTCAGGTTTAACAGTTTTCTCCGGTGTTGGGGAACGAACCAGGGAAGGCAATGACCTGTTAAGAGAGATGATTGAGTCGGGAGTGATCAAGTATGGAAAGGAGTTTCAGGAAAGTATGGAAGCCGGAGGCTGGGATCTTTCCAAAGTGGCTTCCGCTGAACTTCAAAATTCGCAGGCCAGTCTGGTTTTCGGTCAGATGAATGAACCTCCCGGAGCCAGGGCAACCGTCGCTTTGTCCGGTCTTACTCTTGCGGAATCATTCCGTGACCAGGGAACCAGGGAAGGTGGAGAAAGTAGCGACATCCTTTTCTTTGTTGATAACGTATTTCGATTTACTCAGGCAGGTGCCGAAGTCTCAGCACTTTTGGGAAGGATGCCCTCTGCCGTTGGCTATCAACCCACACTGGCTACTGAAATGGGTGAGATGCAGGAAAGGATTACTTCTACCAGGAATGGTTCAATTACTTCTGTTCAGGCAGTATATGTACCTGCGGATGACCTTACAGATCCTGCTCCAGCCACCACTTTTACTCACCTCGATGCAACTACGGTATTAAGCAGAAGAATTTCTGAATTGGGAATTTATCCTGCCGTGGATCCCTTGGATTCTACCTCAAGAATCTTAACTCCTGAAATTGTAGGAGAAGAGCATTATAACGTGGCTCAGCGGGTAAAAGAGATTTTACAGCGAAACAGCGAGTTACAGGATATTATTGCCATTCTGGGTATGGAAGAACTTTCTGAAGAAGATAAAACCATTGTACACCGGGCAAGGAGAATTCAGCGGTTCCTTTCACAGCCTTTTCACGTGGCCGAGCCGTTTACAGGTAAACCCGGACAGTTTGTGAAGATCGATGATACCATCAAGGGATTTAAGATGATACTGGATGGTGAGGTGGATAAATATCCCGAATCAGCTTTCAACCTGGTGGGAACCATAGACGACGCCATAGAAAAAGGCGAAAAGATGCTGGCCGGTAAAGAAGAAGAATAAACTTTGTTCAATATATGAATTTAGAGATCGTAACTCCGGATGAAACCCTTTTTGAAGGGAAAGTTAGCCTGATTCAGGTTCCCGGGAGCAAAGGGCAGTTCCAGATTCTTCAGTATCATGCCCCCATTGTTTCTACTCTGGAAAAGGGGCAAATTAAGGTGGAAGAATCAGGTGGAGCACCCCAGTATTTTGATATTCAGGGAGGGGTGATAGAGGTTCAGAGAAACCGCGCAATCATCCTTGCCGAAGTAGGTTAATTACTTTTCATTACAACCCGCTTCGCATAGGAGCTATTGAAATGATCCGCCCATGCAACCTGTCAAGTTTCTTGTATTGCGTTTCAGCTCGATTGGAGATATTGTACTGACCACTCCGGTAGTGAGGGGATTGAAAAATCAGGTTGAGCAAGCCGAAGTGCATTTCTTTACCAAACCGGAATACAAAGAAATGCTGGAAGCCAATCCCTATATTGATAAAATTCATACCCTTGAGAAAGATCTTGGAAAACAACTGGATCAACTGAAGTACGAATTTTATGACTATATTATTGACCTCCACAAAAACATACGGACAAAACGCATCATCTCCCGCCTTAGGATTATTGACTTTACATTTGACAAGTTGAACTGGCAAAAATGGTATTATGTAAATTTTAAAGTCAATAAGCTTCCCGACAAACATATCGTAGACAGATATCTCGAAGCCGTGGATGTTTTTGATGTACAAAATGACAATCAGGGTCTTGATTATTTTATTCCGCCCCACTCAGAGGTAGATCTTTCCGGATTTCCCCCGGAATTCAGGGATGGATATGTTGCATTCGTCATAGGAGCCAAACACAACACCAAGAAGTTACCAGTTGATAAGATCGCATCCGTCATTAATAAGATGAAACTGCCCGTTATTTTATTGGGCGGACCTGAAGATTATAAAAATGGTGAGACCATTGCCGCACAATGTGGGGATCTTACCTTTAATTCCTGTGGGAAGTACTCCATCAATCAGTCGGCTTCTCTGGTCAGACAATCGCGGGTTGTGATAACCCATGATACTGGCCTGATGCATATTGCAGCAGCTTTCCGTAAGAAGATCATTTCCATCTGGGGGAATACCGTGCCGGAGTTTGGCATGTACCCCTACATGCCCCATCCGGAATCCAGAATATTTGAGATCCGTGGATTGTCTTGCCGGCCTTGCTCCAAACTGGGCTATAAGAAGTGCCCTAAAAAACATTTCAGGTGCATCCTCGATATTGATGATTCCGAGGTAGCTTCAACAGCAGCAAGCCTGTTTGCTCACCGGTAATTTATTCCTATCGCAATCCGCCTCCTTTTCCCTGCATCGAGGATACCTTATTGTTCAGATAGTTCTCATATTCTTTTGAAAGTTCCTTTTGATCAAAATTCCCGGTAACCTGTGAAAGCCTGTGCATAATATGCAATGCCATGCGCTGCTCCCTGCTAATGGCATTGGCAAAGGGTTGATCCAGGCTGAAATAATAATTCAGTTCCCCCTTTGTATAACCTGCCAGTTCTTCTGCAAGGGCATTGCCCTTTTCCGTTGCGCCGGCCCTGTAATATTCCTTAAGTACTTCCAGGGTCCATATTCCGTAAGGAAGCTGATTGTGCGGGGTCAATTCCATGCACCGGTCCAGAGTTCTGATCGCTTTCTCTTCCTCACCTTCATCATTCAGTTTACGGGCCAGACGGGCAAATTTGTTTCTTAGCCGGATCACATTCGTTGTCCGCCTGGAGGTATAGTCCATATAAACATGCGGATTCTGCATGTTACCGTATTGAAATTTCTCCATAAGATTCTGGTACATGATCTCGGAATCTACCCTGCCAACATCGACCCGGTCTTCGGCTTCAGTTTTGATGGGTACCAGCCTGTAAGCAAAACCTTCCAGCTGCAGATAGTCGCTCAGTCCGAGATTGGTCTCGTCACTGGGAGATACGAAGTATATCGGTCGCTCCCAGTTGAAATTGGCCAGGAGGTCAAGCATCATCATTTCATTTTTCATAAGATTGTTGCCACTTACCTGCCATCTTATTTCATCTACTATTTTATCAGCATTTTCAGGATCAACAATACCACGTTCGACCACTTTGGCCGAGTCTACTTTCAGCTTGAAATTTTTGGTTGGTATATAATTGACTTTTTGATTGCCATAGGCTGAAAGCTGGGTTTGGGAATTGTCGCTGGCCACAAAGTCAACCACCTGTTTAACGTTCACATGGTCTTTGACTTTATTAAGGAGAGGTAATTGATCTCTTGTGCCCTGCTTATATTGAGTATGCTCCATACTGAAAGGTACAGATTCTGATTCATAAGCTTTTCTTTTCATCTGATCGATATACCAGTCGGTGTTCAAAAGGCTTAGATTCACCACCCTCACGTCGGTGCGGATGCCTTCCACCTCCTGTGCATACCAGAGTGGGAAGGTGTCGTTGTCACCATGTGTGAAAAGTATGGCATTGGGTGCACAACTGTTCAGATAATTATAGGCATAGTCCCTGGCGATGTATCTTCCTGACCTGTCATGATCATCCCAGTTCTCCTTCGCCATATTGGCCGGTACCAGCACCAGCGTGAGTATTATGGCAAAGATGGCGCTGAAAACCTTCGGAGCTTTATTTTTGAATAGATTGTATATCCCAAGAACTCCCAGGCCAAGCCATATGGAAAAGGCATAGAATGATCCCGCGTATGCATAATCCCTTTCCCTTGGCTGAAGGGGTGTCTGATTAAGGTATACCACAATGGCCAGGCCTGTAAACAGAAACAGGAGAAGCACCACCGTAAAATCCTTCGGATTTTTCTTGTATTGGAAGAAGAAACCAATTAACCCGAGCAGAAGGGGCAACATATAATAGGTATTCCTGGCCTTGTTGTTATTAAATTTTTCGGGAAGGTTGTCCTGGTTGCCCAGGCGGGATTCATCAATGAAATTTATACCGCTCAGCCAGTTTCCGTTGAGAGGTCCTCCATGGCCCTGGATATCATTTTGCCTTCCCGCAAAGTTCCACATAAAATACCTCAAATACATATGACCTACCTGGTATTTGAAAAAGAACTCCAGATTATCTCCGAAGCTTGGCACCGTTTTGGTTTGTTTTTCGCCCCGGTTATTGGTAACGGTAACCTGCTTGCCATCAATGGTGCCCCATTTCTTGTATTCGCGTACGTGATCCGATTGTCTGCTCCACATTCTGGGGAAGAAAGTAGTAAATCGTTCATCATATTCATAATCAGGGTTCAGTGAATAGGATTTTACATACCTGCCGCCTTCTCTTATATAGGTATAAGGCTGCTCACTGTTAACTACCGGAGCATTGTAATAGGCTCCCGTAATCAGCGGACTTGATCCGTATTGTTCACGTTTTAAGTAGTGATAAAGGGAAAATACCGTTTCCGGATCGTTTTCATCCATTGGTGGATCGGCTGCAGAACGGATGATGATCATGGTATAGGATGAATAGCCAATGATAACAAAAGTGAGGCCCAGGAGCAGGGTGTTGAGCGTGACTTTTTTAAGCTTTTGCGTATGGTGCAGTCCCCAGGCCAGCAATAGGGCAACAATTACGATAAATATCAGGTTGCCCGAATTAAAAGGCATTCCAAGGCCGTTAACGAACAGCAGTTCAAAACCGGAAGCCACCTGAATGATGCCGGGTATGATGATATAATTGAAAAACCCGACAAGGATTATTGATAGCAGGGCTGCACCTATAACGCCCCTGTTGGTAATTTTATATTTCCTAAAGTAGTAGACAAATACAATGGCGGGGATGGCCAGCAGGTTCAGCAGGTGTACCCCGATGGATATTCCCATCAGAAAGGCAATTAAAATGATCCAGCGGTTGGAATGTCTTTCATAGGCAATATTTTCCCATTTCATAATGGCATAAAATACAAAGGCTGTAAAAAGCGAAGAGAAGGCATATACCTCTCCCTCCTCGGCGGAAAACCAGAAGGTATCTGAAAAGGTAAAGGCGAGGGCCCCTACAACACCGGCTCCGATTACTGCTAAAAGATTGCCTTTGTCGCTGTCAACGGGAAATATTTTTTTTGCCAGGTGGGTAATGGTCCAGAAAAGAAATAAAATGGCAAAAGCACTCGAAAGTGCCGACATGCTGTTGACCATTGCTGCAACATCGTTATTTTCAACAGCAAATATGGAGAACAATCTTGCCATAAGCACCCAAAAAGGAGCTCCCGGAGGGTGACCTACTTCAAGCTTGAATGCAGAAGCAATGTATTCACCACAATCCCAAAAACTGACGGTAGGCTCTATACCCATCAGGTATACCGTGGCCGCTATTAAAAAAATGACCCAGCCCGTAATTCTGTTGACTTTTTTAAATCTTTCCATTTTGGAGGTTTATTTTGATTGTATTCGAGTTTGTCCGCACGAAAATAATGAATTTTACATCTAATGACTTTAATTTGCAAATAAAAAATAAATTGCAAAAGAACGGTATCGAATGATGTGAATTTTATATATTTGCTGATGTAAATATATATTAAAAGTCTGTTTTATAAAATATGTCAAAAATTAGTACAGATATGGCTAAAACGAACGTGGAAAATGAGTCCAATGCAATAAACCTGATTGGCGTTGGTACTGAGATTACCGGCGACATTAATACAAACGGTGATATCAGAATTGATGGATTTCTCTCCGGCAACGTTATGACCGATGGAAAACTGGTTGTTGGGGAAACCGGCAAGATTAAGGGAGAAATTGACTGCAAAAATTCTGAAGTTTTGGGTATGATTGAGGGTAAGATCAAGGTTAAGGAGCTTCTTTCCCTTAAAGCTTCAGCCAGAATATATGGAGATATAGTCACACAGAAGCTTTCAATAGAACCGGGTTCATTGTTTACCGGCAATTGCAATATGAATGAGGATGCTTTAAAAGATGTCCAGTCAGGAAAGTCAGGAAAGCGGGAAGGAAAAAAGCGGGAAGAATCAAAGGAGGAACAAAAAGGAGAACAGAAGGGATACAAATCCTCTTAGGGAATATGCCAAATATTCTACTTTAGGGTTCCAGATGCTGGTTATTATCCTGTTGGCTGTATTTGGAGGTATGAAACTGGATGAGTGGGTTACCGACATCGATTTTCCTTTATTTGCCCTGCTTGGCGCCATTATAGGGGTTGCACTGAGCCTTTATTATGCTGTTAAAGATTTTATAAAATTCAAATAAAATGGTAAAACCCCTGCGTGAATTTTTACTGAAACAGCTTTATCTAACCATTATCGTTTATATTTTGGGTTTTGTGTCCTTCAGGTATGTATTTCCCACCCATTATCATTCTTTTTTGACCTTCTTACCGGTTGTATTTTATGTTGTAATGGCCGTTTTTCACGGCACACTAGTTTCAGCCTCCAATTTGCCCGTTAAAAAGTTTTCCTCCCGTTTTCTTGCGGTTTTGGGCGCTAAAATCTTTCTGTTTCTTATTTTTATCATCACCTATTCTTATTTTAATCCTCAGGTGGCAGTACCGTTTTTAATCTCCTTTTTTATCCTTTATGTGATCTATACCGTTTTTGAGATCATTACCCTTTTACGCTACCTTCGGATCCAAAAACAAAATAAATAATCAGGAAAAACAGAAAGTGTGGGGTTTTAATCTTGTTATTAAAGGAACATTGTGAAAAAAATAACAAGGTACTTTGCCGGAAACTTTTTTCGTTTTATTTTTGCTATCCACAAAATTGCATTAGCAAAGATAATGCCGGTTCTTTTAGATAATTATTAACAGGAATTGTCTTGTGAAAATTTCTAAAATATTACTTTTGCAAGTTGTCGATAAAATTAGATCTAAAGATAATAAATTATGGAAAGCAAACTTCAGGAACTTACCAACAAGTTGTACAATGAAGGGGTAGAAAAAGCCAACGAAGAGGCCAATAAGATCATTGAGGATGCGAAAAAGGAGGCGGAAAAGATAAAAAGCCAGGCACAGCAGGAGGCAGATGAAATCATCAGCAATGCCAAAAAGGAATCCGAAGATTTGAAGAAAAATGCCAAATCGGAAATTAATCTGGCTGCCAAACAAACGCTTCGTGAAGTGCAGAAACAGATCACCGAAATGATTACCATGGGCGTGACCAAAGAGCCTGTGAAAGAATCTATGAATGATACCCAGTTTATCAGAGAACTTATAGAAATGCTTATTAAAAACTGGAGTGCACAGTCCGGTGAACAGGTTAACCTCGCCATAACCATTCCCGAAGATAAACAGAAAGAATTACAGGATTACCTTGAAAAGAAAGCAGCCCAACAGCTTAATGCCGGACTCCGGGTGGAAATATCCGATCGCATGAAGGGTGGATTTTCCATCGGCCCCGCCGACGGGTCCTACAAAATCAGCTTTTCCGAAGAAGATTTTGAGAATTTCTTCAGAAGTTATCTGAGGCCCCGTACCGTAGAAATGCTTTTTGACCAAAAGGGTAGTAAAGGAGAAAAGTAAGCTATGGCTCTAAATTATTATCACTGCTTTGTGGCAGGTTTGCCGGATATATTTCTCGATGAGACCGAAGTGAATTTTTCCATGGTCGATTTTAAAAGTACATTGAAAGAAGAGCTCTATCCTGAGGATTACGAACTGGCACAATTGCTTTTCCTACCTTATGATAACAAGAACTTGTTGCTCTTCCTGCAGGAAAAATATGACCAGTTTGATGAGCTCGGTAATTATACCCTGGACGACTTTGAAAGCGAATTGAGCGAAGGGGGTGACCTTTTTTCACTTCCGGATTATATGTACCAATTTGTCGAGGAATACAGAGAAGACAGGAAAAGCAAAACTTTAAAACAATGGGAGAATCATCTGACCCGTTTGTTTTATGGCTATGTCTTCACCTTTCAGCATCAGTTTCTTATTGACTGGTTTACCTTTGAAATGAATGTGACCAACGTGCTGATTGGATTAAACTGCAGGGAGTTTGATAAAGATCCTGAAGAAGAGTTGATAGGTGACAATACCGTTACCGAATCAATCAGTAAAAGCAGTGCCAAAGACTTCGGCCTTGGCTCGGTTTTAGACTATATTGGTCAGGTGATCAATATAGCAGACAAAGACAATCTTCTGGCCCGTGAAAAGAGCCTTGATCAGTTCAGATGGGAACAACTTGATGAACTCACCAGGTTCCGGTATTTTTCTATCGAGGTGGTTTTGGCCTATACCATAAAGCTTCAGATGATCTACCGATGGATGCACCTGGACGAGGCAACCGGAAGGAAATTATTTGAACAATTAATTGACGAATTAAAAGAGAGTTTTGAATTTTCAAAAGAATTCATGATCAATGAGTAAAAAAGATAACATCACAAGAGGTGAAATAACAGGCATTATTGCCAACCTTGTCATTGTAGAGGCAGATGGGCCGGTACAGCAGAACGAGATCTGCTATATACAGCAGAAGGACAGCAGACTGATGTCTGAGGTTATTAAAGTGCTGGGAACCACTGCCTATATTCAGGTATTTGAGAGCACCCGTGGTTTGAAAGTGGGCGATACTGTGGAATTTGTCGGCCACATGCTGGAAGTAAACCTGGGACCGGGCATCTTATCAAGGAACTACGATGGTCTGCAAAACGACCTCGATAAGATGGAAGGAATTTTTCTTGAACGTGGGGCACAGACCAAAGCCCTCGATCAGGAGAGAAAATACGAATTTAAGCCCATTGCTAAAGAAGGCGATACGGTTAGGGCCGGCGACTGGCTCGGCGAGGTCACCGAAAACTGGCTGCCTCATAAAATTATGGTCCCCTTTAAATTTCAGGGAAAGTATAAGGTAAAATCCGTGGCCGGAGAAGGGGAATATACTGTGAATGATACCATAGCAGTATTGCTGGATGAAGATGAGCGTGAAGTGGAAGTCACCATGGTACAGCAATGGCCGGTGAAGGTGCCTATCAAGAATTACCGGGAAAAACCACGGCCTTTTAAGTTGCTTGAAACCGGTATTCGGATCATTGACACTCTGAATCCCATTGGTGAAGGGGGTACAGGCTTTATCCCAGGGCCTTTCGGTAGTGGTAAAACCGTATTGCAGCACGCGCTGTCCAAGCAGGCAGAAGCCGACATGATTATTATGGCAGCCTGCGGTGAGCGTGCCAATGAGGTGGTTGAGATCTTTACCGAATTTCCGGAACTTGAAGATCCCCGAACGGGCAGAAAACTGATGGAACGAACCACCATCATCGCCAACACATCCAACATGCCGGTGGCCGCCCGTGAAGCATCCGTATATACGGCCATGACCATAGCAGAATACTACCGGGCTATGGGACTGAAAATATTGCTTCTGGCCGACTCAACCTCCAGATGGGCTCAGGCCCTAAGGGAAATGTCCAACCGTATGGAGGAGCTTCCTGGTCCGGACGCTTATCCCATGGACCTGACCGCCATCATATCCAACTTTTACTCCCGTGCAGGCTATGTTTACCTGAACAACGGCGAAACCGGTTCGATTACCTTTATTGGAACCGTTTCACCTGCAGGAGGTAACCTTAAGGAGCCTGTTACAGAGGCAACCCAGAAGGCAGCCCGTTGTTTCTATGCATTGTCTCAGGACCGTGCGGACAGTAAACGATATCCGGCTGTGGATCCTATTGACAGCTATTCAAAATATCTGGAATACCCGGAAATGTTGGATTATCTGAAGGAAAACATTGAAGAATCATGGCCCGACCAGATACAACTGCTTAAAGATGCCTTGCGGAGGGGCCGTGAAGCATCCGAACAGATCAACATTCTGGGTGACGATGGTGTGCCGGTGGATTATCATATTACCTTTTGGAAATCAGAAGTAATGGACTTTGTGCTCCTCCAGCAGGATGCTTTCGATGAAATTGACGCACAAACATCCATCGAAAGACAAAAATACATGCTTGATAAAGTCATAAACATCTATAATACCGAATTTCAATTTGAGCATTTTGAAGAGGTGAACGAGTATTTCAAGCGTGTGATTGACGAATTAAAGCAGATGAACTATACAGAGTTCAAATCTGATCAATTCCAGCAGTTTGAACAGGAATTAGAAAAAATTATTGAAGAAAGAAAGGCATAAACCATGGAAACACAAACACAAGCATTTCAAAAAATTTATACCAAGATAGAACAGATTACCAAAGCCACCATTTCATTAAATGCTAAAGGTGTTGGTAATGAGGAAATTGCATTAGTGAATGGCCGCCTGGCACAGGTGGTTAAGATCCTTGGAGATGAGGTTACGCTGCAGATATACGGAGGTACAGAAGGAATCCCTACCAATGCAGAGGTCATCTTTTTTGGGAGATCTACCCAGTTGAAGGTTGGTGATGAGCTTTCAGGAAGGTTCTTCAATGCTTATGGTGAACCCATTGATGGTGGCCCGGAAGTTGAAGGAGAAGAAGTAGAGATTGGCGGACCTACCGTTAATCCCGTCAGGAGATTGCAACCTTCTGAGTTTATCCCGACCGGAATTGCCGGTATTGACCTGAACAACGCATTGGTTACCGGACAGAAAATTCCTTTCTTCGCTGATCCCGACCAGCCTTTTAACCAGGTAATGTCCATGGTGGCCCTCCGTGCCAAGGCAGATAAGATTATTCTCGGCGGAATGGGTCTTACCAATGACGATTACCTTTATTATAAAAATGTATTTGATAACGCAGGTGCACTGGATCGCATCATTAGTTTTGTCAATACTACGGAAGATCCTTCGGTGGAAAGGCTTCTTGTACCGGATATGTGTCTGACTGCAGCAGAGCACTTTGCTGTTGAGAAAAACCAGAAAGTGCTTGTTCTGCTTACCGATATGACCCTTTTTGCCGACGCGCTCAGTATCGTATCCAACCGTATGGACCAGATTCCTTCCAAGGACAGCATGCCCGGTTCGCTTTATAGTGACCTGGCCAGGATTTATGAGAAAGCTGTACAGTTCCCGGAAGGGGGTTCTATCACCATTGTTGCCGTTACCACACTTTCAGGCGGTGACATTACTCACGCAATTCCCGACAATACGGGTTATATTACCGAGGGACAGCTCTTCCTGCGTCAGGATACCGACATAAGTAAAGTGATCGTGGATCCATTCCGGAGCCTTTCCAGGCTGAAACAGCTGGTTATTGGCGAGAAAACGCGTGAAGACCATCCTCAGGTGATGAACGCGGCCATCCGTCTTTTTGCGGATGCTTCCAATGCCAAGACCAAGCTGGAGAATGGCTTTGATCTGACTGAATACGACCGCAGGGCACTGGACTTCGCCAAGGATTATTCAAGAGAGCTTCTTGCTATAGACGTGAACATTGAAGTGGATGAAATGCTCGATACCGCCTGGAGATTGTTCGATAAGCACTTTAAGCGTACAGAGGTGAGCGTTAAAAAAGAGCTTGTGGATAAGTACTGGCCCAATAATGGTAGCGAAGAATAAAGCATGATCATATGGCGATTAAATTTCAGTATAACAAAATATCACAACAACGGCTCAAAAAGCAGCTTGATATCCGGTTGAGGGCCCTGCCGACCCTTCAGAGTAAGGAAGCAGCACTAAGGGTAGAGGTGAAGAAGGCCAAAGACACCATGAACGAGCTGGACAAAAAGCTTCAGGAAAAGCTGGATCAATATGAGGATATGGCGCGGTTATGGTGTGAATTTGAAAAGGATCTGGTATCCATCCGTGAGGTGAGACTATCCACCAAAAAGATCGCCGGAACCAAAACACCGGTGCTGGAGGAGGTTGATTTCGATCTGAAGGATTTCAGTATGTACAACAATCCCAGCTGGTATTTGAAGGGAGTGGAATTGCTTGAATCTTTGGGCCGGATAGCTGTTGAAAAGGAGATTTTCCGCCGGAAGATGGAATTGCTGGATTATGCCAGGAAAAAGACAACTCAAAAGGTGAACCTTTATGAAAAGGTTCAGATACCTCAATATCAGGATGCGATTAATAAAATTAAACGTTTTTTGGAAGATCAGGAAAATCTTTCCAAGGCATCCCAAAAAATAGTCAAGAAACGTCATGAACAAAATCAGTAGGGAGGAATTGGCATGATCACTCCGATGATCAGATATTCATTTTTAATTTACTATAAGGAGTATAATGAATTTTTGCAAAATCTGCAGAATATAGGGGTCCTTCATATAGCGGAAAAGGCGGATGACTACGACGAAGAGACCAAGAAGGCCCTTGGAGATATTAAGCAGTTGAATGAAACCATTCGCTTTCTGGAAAAAAAGGGTCAGGAAGAAAATCCTGTGGATGATGGTACCCAACCTTTTGATATAGTTAAGGACATTAAGGATAAACAGGAAGAGATAGCCAATATTGAACAGGAGCTGGTGGCGCTCCGGAAAGATATAAATAAAGCCCGTCCGTGGGGCGATTTTACCGATGAGGCAAAAGAAAAGCTGAAGGAGCTTAATCTCACTCCCCGTTTCTTTGTGGTTAATGAAAAATATTTTGACAGTGACTGGGAGAATCAGTATTATCTTGAAAGGATCAGTAACTTCAGCGGGGATCTTTATTTTGTTATCTTACAGGAAGGAGATCAGGAAATCAATATAGAAGCTGAAGAAGTGCGGCTTCCTGAAGAATCGCTTTCCGAACTGGATCGGAAATATGACGAAAATGAGAAAAGAATCCGGGAGATCAACGAATTATTTGACGAATATGCTGAAAAATACCTGGAGCTCCTGAGAAAAGAAAGGGGACGACTCCAGGAACAAACCGCTTTCAACCAGGCTTTGAACCATACAGAGTCCCAGGCCGAGGATAAGGTGATGCTCCTGGAAGGATGGGTACCTGAAGATAAAGAAGAGGAATTGAAGGCTTTTCTTGAAAAGGAAAATGTGCTTTATGTAAGCAGCGATGTGAAAAGTGAAGATCCTTACCAGGTGCCCATACAGCTAAAAAACGGCAAATTTGCCAGGGTCTTTGAACCCTTGCAGAAGATGATTGATTTGCCCAATTATTATGAATTGGACCTGACTCCATTCTTCGCACCGTTTTTTGCCCTGTTTTTTGGATTTTGTCTTGGAGACGTGGGTTACGGCATCGTCATACTGGCTGCAGTAACCATCTATAAACACACCAAGGCCAAACCTGGCATGAAACTTTACCTGACTATGGCACAATATCTGGGCGCCGCGACTGTCCTTATGGGGCTTATTGGCGGTACCGTTTTTGGTATCAGTTTAACAGATATTGATTGGGCTTCCCAGGTCAGAAATATGATTTTAGATCGCAACCAACTGTTTTACGCGTCGTTAGGCCTTGGAATATTACAGATACTTTTTGGATTGATATTGAAAGCCTATAGATTGTGGAAGTTCCGTGGCTTTCCATATTCTTTATCCACGTGGGGATGGGTGTTGGCCCTGCTTTCCCTGGTCTTTTATATGGGAGGGGATCAGCTTGGCTGGTTTACCCAAAGTGCGGCGAAGCCTTATTTCAACGGAGCCTTGATATTTAGCGGTGTCTTGATATTTCTATTCAGCGATCCCAAACTGAACATTTTTGCCCGTGTAGGGAAAGGTGTATGGGATGCATACAATACCGTTACCGGTGTGTTTGGCGATGTATTGTCCTACATTCGTTTGTTTGCAATTGGCATATCCACCGCGATTCTGGGTTTTGTTATCAACGAGATTGCCCTCACGTTTGGACAGATTCCCTACGTGGGCCCCGTCGTTTTTATTCTTATTCTTATCATCGGGCATATCGGCAATCTTCTGATATCATCCCTTAGTGCTTTCGTTCATCCCATGCGTCTGACATTTGTAGAATTTTATAACAATGCCGGTTTTACCGGTGGAGGAAAAAAATACAAACCATTTACCAAATCATCATAAAAGAAGTTAAATTTTAAAAAGGAGAAATAGATTATGGAGTTACCTGTTATTTTAGCGTATGCCGGATTAGCGCTGATGTTTTTAGCCGGAATCGGAAGTGCAATCGGAGTTGCGAAAGGTGGAAACGCCACCATCGGAGCTTTGAAGAAACGCCCAGATGCCTTTGGTAGTTATATGTTGCTGAGTGCATTACCTGGTACACAGGGATTATATGGATTTGCAGGCTTTTTTATCATACACAACCAAATGGGTAGTATCCTTGAAGGGGGTATGGAAATGTATCAGGGTATGTCGATCCTCGCTGCAGGACTCTCTCTTGGCCTGGTTGGCCTTTGGTCAGCAAGATGGCAGGGTGGAGTGACTTCCAATGGAATTGCAGGAATTGGATCGGGTCACGATGTATTCGGTAATACCATGATACTTGCTGTATTCCCCGAATTATACGCAATTATTGCTTTTGCAGCTACCTTCTTGATTAGTGGCCAGCTATAGTATAATACAAGGATCCTTATTAAATAAAGATCGTAACATATCATAAAGTTTATGCGTATTAAAGGCGATGTTGATTTAAATCATCGCCTTTTTTATTTCATTTTAAGAATAATGAGTTGTAAATTTATATACATTTGTCGGCGTTTAAAGCAGATTCTATGTTAGGAAAATGGAAACATACCTTTATAGCGGCATTAACCCTTGCCCTAATTGTATGTTTCCAATACAATTCATTTTCCTCAGTAAATACAGTTTCAACAGCTTCGGCCTCCTCCGGACAGGAGGAGAGCGAAGAGGGCTTTAATCCGGGTCAAATGATCATGGACCATGTGGTGGATCATTATAGCTGGCATATTGTGAGCATTGGCGATACTGAAGTAAGCCTTCCATTGCCTGTCATACTCTACAGTAAGGATAGGGGGTGGTTCTGCTTTTCATCCAGTCATTTTGAGCATGGCCATTCAAGCTACAAAAAATTTAAGATCGCTCAGGAAGGGATGAACGAAGGGAATATTGTAGAGCTTGACCCACAGGGTAACGTAAAGGAAGAAAGGCCCATTGATCTTTCAATAACGAAAACCGTAGCGGCTGTTTTTGTAAGCATCATTATTTTGCTTGCCATGTTGATACCTGTGGCAAGGCGATATAAACGCCAACCCAATCGGCCCCCAAAAGGAATGCAATCCCTTTTGGAACCGCTTATTCTGTTTGTACGCGATGAAATTGCAAAACCCAGTATTGGCGAAAAACATTATGAAAGGTTTACACCTTTTTTGCTTTCGGTGTTCTTTTTTATCCTGCTGAACAATTTGCTTGGGTTGATTCCCATTTTCCCCGCCGGAGCCAATACCACCGGCAATATTTCGGTTACCATGGCCCTGGCTTTGTTTACTTTTATCGTAACGCTGGTTAGTGGGAAAAGGCATTACTGGAAGGAGATCTTTAATCCTCCTGCGGTGCCCTGGTGGCTGAAATTACCAATACCGCTGGTTCCGCTGATTGAATTTGTCGGCATATTTATCCGGCCTTTCACCTTGATGATTCGTCTGTTTGCCAACATTTCCGCAGGCCATATTGTTCTGCTGGGATTTTTCAGCCTGATTTTTATTTTTGGAAATATGAGTCCCATGGCGGGATACGGCATTTCGGTGTTTTCTGTTCTGTTTACGATATTTCTGACACTATTGGAATTGCTGGTGGCTTTTATTCAGGCCTATGTATTCACAATTCTGTCAGCGCTATATTTTGGAATGGCTTTGGGGGAAGTCGAATGATTTCCCGTTTTTTTGACTAATTAAATTGTATAATTATGGTAACACTAATGGTTTTATTACAGACCTCTTTAGGTTTTGGCCTGGCAGAGCTGGGAGCAGGTCTTGGAGCAGGTATCGCTGCACTAGCTGCAGGATTTGGAATTGGACGGATTGGTAGTTCCGCTATGGAATCCATTGCCCGGCAACCCGAAGCAGTCGGTGACATTCGCTCCAACATGATCGTATCTGCAGCTCTGATCGAAGGTGTGGCATTTTTTGCCATTGTTGTTTGTTTTTTGATCCTATTTGTAGGCTAAAGACAAGATCGCTTTACAGTCACGGCGGTTGGCCTGGCTGTAAAGCTTTTTGAGTTGTGTGAATTCAAAAATTAATTGATTATGGAACTTATTCGCCCTGATTTCGGATTGCTCTTCTGGATGGTGGTATCATTCTTTATAGTATTACTTATTTTAAGGGCTTTTGCGTGGAGACCAATTTTAAAGGCCTTAACAGAAAGGGAAATGACCATACAGGAACGATTGGATGTAGCACGCAAAGCCAAAAAAGAGCTGGCTGAACTGGAATTTGGAAATGAGCGCATCATTGCCCTTGCTAAAACCGAAAGGGCCAATATGCTGAAAGAAGCCCAGGAAACAAAAAACAGGATCATTGAGGAAGCGAAGGAAGAGGCCCGCAAAGAGGCCGGTAAAATAATGGAACAAACCAATAAGCGTATTGAGGAGAGAAAGAAGGAAGCAGAGGAGGATATAAAAAACCAGATAGCCAGCCTTTCTATACAGATAGCGGAAAAAGTTTTGAAGGAAAGATTGTCTGATGATCAAAGGCAAAAAGAGTATATCAACTCATTGGTTAATGAAATTACAATCAATTAATCAACAGTGGGCAAGCTGGTGTTTATCTGAATTAACCGAATAATATGTATCAGAGTCTCATTACATTGAGGTATGCTAAGGCCCTCTATCTGAAAGCAGAAGAGGAACAATTGGCAGAACAGGTTTTGAATGACATCCGGCTTATCAAGCAGACTTTTCAAGAGAATGTGGATCTGGACGAAGCCATTCATTATCCTTTCATTTACCCCTCCAAAAAGGAAAAAATATTGGATGATCTGTTTGGAAACAGAGTTC
>CAYNPZ010000041.1:0-26834 GCA_964399175.1 uncultured Bacteroidales bacterium
ATGATAACATCCTGTTTGGTTTTATCTCGTCCAAATTAGGGAAGAAATGTTTTCAGCCACCACTCAAAACTCAGAAGAGACCAGATCAATAACCTGTTGTTTTTTTTGCCTGAAAGGTGCTCATCCATCTTTTCCATTGCCATTTGAGGCCGAATGAAATCGTAAATCCGGGCTTTCCGGTTATAAAGCAGTTCTTTTATGTAATCAATGCTTTCACCTTTAAACCAGCTTGCATCAGGAGCGGAAAATCCCTGTTTAATCCCGTTTGCATATTGAGACGGTACGTATTTGTTTAGTGCTTTCCTGAGCAAGATCTTACCATCTCTGGTGTGATAAAAATACTTCCTTGTTTTTGGTCCCGGCTCGTTCTCATTGATTTGAGTGACCTTATTTAAATTGTTTAATTTGTATCTTACGGGTACTTTCATGGCGAAATCCACCAGATCATTATCAAGAAATGGAACCCGCAGTTCCAGACCGTTGGCCATGCTCAATTTGTCTTCCACCAGTAAAAGCCCTTGCAGGAATGTTTTAATCTCAAAATAAAGGGAATTATTGATATACTGTTCCGGCTTATCAATTTGGAAAGGCCCATTGGGATTTTTCAGAACACTTTTAAAAACTTCTTTGGTGGAATAATCACCAATGTCGTCGTATACAGAAGGACTAAAAAAATCCTGTTTTTCTTCGTCCGATATCAGCCGGGACCAATAATCGTAATATTTACTTACATAATGGTCAAAATCATGATTTACAACAGTCCGGTAATATCTCCAGGGGTAACCGGCGAAAAGCTCATCTCCCCCGATACCACCAAGAGCAACCTTGACAAATTTGGCAGCCAGGCTGTGAATGTAATAATTGGGATAACATTGGCCGACCCTTGGATCTTCCAGGTGCCAGGTAAGTGCGGGCATGACCTTTTCCATATCACCAGCCTTCAAAACAAACTCATATTGTTCCGTTTTGAACTTGCTTGAAAGGTATTCCGCCTTGGATCTTTCATCAAAGGCCATTTCCAGGCCGGAGGCAGAGCTAAGATCAAAGCCGGCAGTAAAAGTTTTCAGATTGGGAAAGGCATTTGAGGCAATACTGGTAATCGCACCGGAATCCGTACCTCCGCTCAGATAGGAACCTATTTCTACATCAGCGGTCAATTGACGGTTAATTGCCTGATTGAAAAGTCGGTCCAACTCCTCAATATATTCCTGCTCAGTTGTAAAGAGCACTTTATCTTCAAAATGAAAATCCCAATATTTTTCAAAGATTTTTTTTCCCTTATCCAAATGATACAACATAAAGGTACCGGAAGGTAACATCTTTATCCCTTTAAAAAGCGTCCGATCCGAAAATACATTCTGGAAAGTAAAATACTCATTGAGGGTTTCATAGGAAACTTTAGTCTGATAATCGGGGTGCTGAAGTATAGATTTGATTTCAGAACCAAATACAAGTTTATTCCCATCATCCCAATAATATAGCGGTTTAATTCCAAAGCGGTCTCTGGCCAGGATCAGAATATTTTTTTTCCTGTCCCATAGGGCAAAAGCGAACATACCATTAAACTTCAATAAAGCATCTGAGCCCCAAAAACTCCATGCATTGAGAACCACTTCAGTATCTGAAGCAGAATGAAAAAGGTTACCCTGACTTTCAAGATGCTTTTTCAGTTCCCTGAAATTATAAACCTCGCCATTATAAATGATTACATAACGCCCATCATCACTTACCATGGGCTGATGTGCCGCTGATGTCAGATCCATAATGGAAAGTCGTCTGTGTCCTAACCCTATAAAACCATCCGTCCAGAATCCTTCATCATCAGGGCCCCGGTGTTTAACAATCCGGGTCATTTTTTTCAAGACATCCTCTGAAACCGGATCTTTTCGATAATTGAATATACCGGCAATACCGCACATCAGGGACCAAGCTTTTCAAGTTGTTCAAAAAGGTAATCCTTCTCTTCATTAGTCATAGCAGGATAAAAAGGCAATGCGAGGGAAATCCGGTCAGCAGCATAAGCATGAGGGAAATCCATTTTATGGTATCCATATTTTTCCTGATAGAGCTTCTGCAAATGAACCGAATGCGTCCCGGGGCGTGTCATGATCCCCTTTTCTTCCAGCCTGTCCATCAAAGCATTTCTTTCTTCATGCAACTTATCCAGCTTGTTTGCATCATTCTTTTCCAGGGCATCCATAATTTCCCGGGGTTTAAAAAGCGTACAATAAGTCTGGTAACTATGCTGATATCCCTTAGGTTCAACCGGTAGCTTCAACCAGCTAATGTGAGACAGGCGATCATTGAATTCTCTGGCTAACCGGCTTTTAATTTCCAGAATCTCTTCCAGTTTTTCCATCTGGGCAACTCCCACTGCTCCCTGTAAATCAGTCATCCGCATATTGTACCCCAGCAAACTATACCCGCTCATCTGATAACTCTTTTTATCCGTATGTCTCGTATAATCACTAACATCTGCACCATGATCCCTAAGACTCCGGGCCATCTGATCAATCTCTTTATTATTGGTAATGATCATGCCTCCCTCACCGGTGGTAACAGACTTTCTGGGATGGAATGACAAAACCCCGGCATCACCATACAATCCGCAGTGGGTGTCACCAATACGGGCTCCAAGACCACAGGCACAATCCTCCACGACTCTGAGATCATGGTTGGCAGCAATATGGTTGATCTCATGCATGTCAGGAGCAAGTCCAAAGAGGGCTACAGGAAAGATGGCTTTGGTATGGGTGCTCAAATACTCCCTGATCAGACCCGGATTGATATTAAAAGTATCCAGTGAAATATCACAAAAAACGGGTCTTGCACCAAGAAATTCAACAGCATTGGCGGTAGAGATCCAGGTAAACGCCGGCAGAATTACTTCATCCTCCGGCCTGAGGTCCAAAATCCTTGACATAATAAACTGACCGGAAGTGCAACTGTTTACCGCCACAGAATAACCGGCACCTGTAAAATTTGCCATGCGACTTTCAAATTCTTCTACTTTCGGTCCCTGAACCAGCCAGCCGGAATCCAGGGACTCCTTTATGAGCTCATATTCTCGGTCGGAAATATAGGGTTTGGTTATAGGAATGTACATAAAGGCAGTTTATAAAAAAGTTTCAGGTTTAAGGTTTGTTGGATTTAAATTTAATAACCTCATCCTTCTGCTTCCGCTTCAGGAGATTTCACCGGTATCTCTCCATTGAATAAGCTTTCGCAATCCTGTTTCGAGATCATACTTATAGCGAAATCCAATTTCTTTCTCGGCTTTTTCAATAGAACCGATCCGGTTTTTAACCAGTCTCCGTTCATCTTCTTCAGGATATGGCTTAAATTTTATCTGAAGGCTGGACTCTTTCAATCTCAGAATGATATCAGAAAGCTGACGAACGGATGTCTGTATGCCCGTTCCCACATTATAAAAAGCATCGGTAGCCGGAGAATTCAAAGCCAGTATATTGGCCCGCGCAACATCTTCCACGTAAACAAAATCATAGGCCTGCGAGCCATCTCCGTTAATCACAGGATTTTCACCTGCATCAATCTTATTAAGCATAATGGGTATAACGCCACTGTATGCCGATAGCTGATCCTGGTGAGGCCCATAAACATTCATATATCTTAAGCCCACATAATTCAATCCATAGCGGTCATATAATGACCTACACATTGCCTCTCCTGATATTTTGGTTGCTCCGTAAAAATTGCGGTTATTAAAAGGATGGTCTTCGGTCATGGGGACTTCCTGTGCATCTCCATAAACTGACGCAGAAGAGGAATAGACCAGCTTTTTAATATTATTGTTAAAACAAGCTTCCAAAACATTAAAGGTCCCTCTGATATTTACTTCGAAGGCAGCCCTTGGATAATCCCTGCAATGTAGCAGCCAGAGTGCAGCCAGATGAAACACATAGTCTGCATTTTTTAGTGCCGCATTCAATATATCGGTATCCCGGATATCACCCCCGTGAGGGAAAAGCCTGCATCTTTCATCTTTAAGTGAATCCTGGATATTCTCTATCTTTCCGCGGGAGAAGTTGTCATATATGATCACCTCCCCTACCTCATTTTTTAGCAATTCCCTGACTACAAAGCTACCTATAAATCCTGCGCCACCCGTAACGACAACCCTGGAATCTTTTAAGCTAAACATCGGTATTCGCTGCTTATCAAATATTATAGTAACCCCGGTACCATTCAACAAAATTCTTCACCCCTGTCCGAATATCTGTATGGGGCTTATAACCAAAGTCCTCAATCAGATCATTTACATCAGCCCAGGTTTTATGGACATCACCCGGCTGCATGGGCATGAAGTTCTTACTGGCTTCTCTTCCTGTTTCCTCCTCAATGGCTTTGATAAAATCCATCAGGTGAACCGGATTGTTGTTCCCTATATTATAAATCCTGTAAGGAGCGGTTGAAGAAGCAGGATCAGGGGATTTGCCGCTCCATTCCGGATTTCCATCAGGAGGACGATCTATCACCCGCCCCACACCTTCTACGATATCATCAATATAGGTAAAATCCCGCTGCATGTTCCCGTTATTATATACATTGATCTGCTGACCGTTAAGAATTGCCCTGGTGAACAGAAAAAGGGCCATATCAGGCCTTCCCCAGGGACCATAAACGGTAAAAAAGCGTAATCCTGTGGTGGGCAAATCATAAAGATGACTGTAGGTATGGGCCATCAGTTCATTGCTTTTTTTGCTAGCAGCATACAAGCTGATGGGATGATCCACATTGTCATGGGTTGAAAAAGGCATCGATTCATTCATGCCGTAAACGCTGGAACTGCTTGCATAAACCAGATGTTCAATATGGTTGTGACGACAGGCCTCAAGGATATTCATAAAACCAACCATATTGCTGTCAAGGTAGGCATAAGGATGGGTAATGCTATACCTCACTCCTGCCTGTGCTGCCAGATGACAAACCCGATCAAACTGCTGTGATTTAAACAGCTGAAACAATTTATCTTTGTCGTGCAATTCAAGTTTTATAAATTGGTAATTGGAATAAACAGTGCTTTTTGTTAATTGGTTATCCTGTATATCCTGCTTATCAATTCCCGTATCAGCCAATCGGTTGTGTTTCAGTGAAGGTTCATAATAATCATTGATGTTGTCAAGCCCTATTACTTCATCTCCTCTTTCAAGCAGCTTTTTTGCAAGGTGAAAACCTATAAAACCAGCAGTTCCTGTTACCAATATTTTCATAACTCAGTTTTAAATTTTATACAGCTCCGCCCCATCAGTCACACCTGACTGACCCGGCTTCCCTTTATTAAAAGTAAAAACAGAACACTTCAATCAAAAAGTGTCTAAATAATTCCACTTTAAAGACTCCAATAATCCAACTGGCTGATCTTATTTCGGTAAATGCCTTTAACATCCACAAAGAAAGCCCCTTCAGATGCTTTTTCAAGAAAATCCTCTTCCGGAATATCGGCATACTCTTTGTGAGGCACAGCAAGAATAAGGGCATCATAAGGACCATCTTCCCCACTGACAAGATCAATATCATATTCCTTTTTGATCTCTTCCGGAGAAGCATGGGGATCCGTGACATCGATTTTTGTGATACCAAAAGAACGGAGTTCATCTATCACATCAATTACCCGGGAATTTCGAATGTCGCTTACATTCTCCTTAAAAGTGGCACCATATATCAGAATTTTAGAATATTTGGGATTTTTATCCTTTGCAATAAGCTTTTTTACCACCTGTTTGGCCAGGTATCTGCCCATTGAATCATTTACAAACCTCCCTGCATGGATGACCTGTGCATGGTATCCCAATTCACGGGCTTTATAGGTAAGATAATAAGGATCGACCCCAATGCAGTGACCGCCTACCAAACCCGGATAAAATTTCAGGAAATTCCACTTGGTGGCAGCAGCCTCAATTACCTCAAATGTATTTATTCCCAGTCGATTAAAAATTATAGAAAGCTCATTCATAAAAGCAATATTCAGATCTCTCTGGGCATTCTCAATTACTTTTGCAGCCTCTGCCACCTTAATGGAACTGGCCTGATGGATACCTGCCTTGATAATCAGCTGATAAACTTTTGTAATATTCTCCGCTGCTTCGTCATCACAGCCGGAAGTGATCTTTTTAATGGATACCAGAGTATGGGCCTGGTCTCCCGGATTGATTCGTTCGGGGGAGAAACCTACTTTAAAATCATCCCTGAATGTTAAACCCGATTCCCTTTCCAAAACCGGAACACAATCTTCCTCAGTGGCGCCGGGATAAACAGTGGATTCAAATACCACATAATCCCCCTGCTTAAGCACCTGGCCCAACGTTTTGGTAGCGCCGAGAAGTGGGGCCAGTTCAGGTTCATTATGTTCATTAATAGGCGTTGGAACTGTAACAATATAAAATTTGGCCTTTTTGAGATCATCAACACTGGAAGTGTACTCTATATCACCACCTTCAAAAGCTGAAGCAGGAAGCTCATGGCTGGGATCCTGGCCATTTCTGATCATTTCCACCCGGTCTTCCTTAATATCAAAACCAATAACAGGAACTTTTCTGGCAAATTCCAGGGCAATAGGTAGACCAACATAGCCCAAACCTATCACTGCTATCTTTTCTTCTTTAGCAATAAGCTTATCGTAAATGTTCATGGAGTATTATTTTATATTTTCACAAAATGGATGATATTCGCCTTTTAAGCCAATGGGGGTGGAATTACGGATGGTATAAACCGTTTCTATGGATTTTCTGGAATCTTCCAGGCCAAAACCATTCCCTTTCAATATTTCTTGGTAGCTCAAAGTATGGAGATCGGTGAACCCGCCGCTGAATTCTATATCTTCCCCATCTACGGTAATGGAACGGTAGGTTCTTTTATCTTCTTTCTTTATATGTTCGGGAAGATCATTGTAATCCACGCTTAAAAACCATCTTACCCTGGCCTTCTCAAGATCCAGATATCCGGCGGCTTTATCATGGCTATAAACATGGACCACATTTTGTTTTACATCTCCAAATATCCACGTGAGCATATCAAAGAAATGTACTCCGATGTTGGTGGCGATTCCTCCGGATTTCTCCTCATATCCTTTCCAGGAAATAAAATACCAGTTTCCGCGGGAGGTGATATAGGTAAGATCAATATCATATACCTTATCAGGAGGTCCCTGATCAATTTGTTTCTTCAACTCAATCATGGAAGGATGCAACCTCAGCTGCAGAATGTTATTGACCTTTCGGTTGGTTTCTCTTTCAATTTCTATCAGTGCATCCAGGTTCCAGGGGTTCAGAACAACCGGTTTTTCACATATGGCATCAGCGCCCTGTCGCAAAGCGAAACGTATATGAGAGTCATGTAAATAATTGGGTGTACAGATGCTGATGTAATCAATCCGGATGCCTTTTCTCTTGAGCTTATCCAAATGGCGGTCAAATCGTTCATATTCTACAAAAAAATCAGCTTCCGGAAAATAGTGATCAATAACACCAACGCTGTCAAATTTATCTAAAGCCGCAACAAGATTATTGCCGGTCTCCTGAATGGCCCTCAGATGCCTGATGGCAACATAGCCTGCAACCCCAATAATAGCAAAGTTCTTACTTCTTTGATGCGTCATATAACCTTACTTTTCTTAAAAAATCCAAATATAGTTAAAAAGTTTTATCCTTATCCTTTCAAAGCATGAATATTCAACTTATCTCTAAAAAAAATTGCCGCTATATCAAAAAAGACAAAATTCTTATAATTTTAATCTGGAAAATGCAATGATTTTTTTACAATTTATTATAAATTTTTTAATTTTATGACAATTTCTTAAATCAAAAGATCTTAATTATGACAATAACATTCAATGAGTTAAGGAAAATCAAGGACAGCCTTCCGCATGGTGCCATCAAAGAAATCGCGGAAAGATTGAACATCAAAGAAGAAACCGTCAGAAATTACTTTGGAGGTACCAATTATGAACGCGGTGAAAGTGTGGGCATTCATTTTGGTCCGGGACCAGATGGAGGAGCTGTTACCATTGATGATCCAACGATACTCAATTTGGCCAAAAAAATTGCACAGGAAGAAAACGGCCTACAGAATTAACACAAAATCACCACCTTTAAAAAAGCAGAAAAGTATAAGATTTTCTGCTTTTTTTTATTCTCCATTCAAATTATGGAAAATACAAAGAAAAAACTGAAAGCACTCGAAAACAAATGGCTGGAATATTTTTATTCACAGTCAAAGACGTGTTTCTCTGAAATTTCCCTTCCTTCGCACAACCACAGGCATCACTACAGAGTCTGGCAATTCGCAAAATCCATTCTGTTTCACATTGAGAGCAAAGGAATTTCCTTCAACAACCAGGAACTTGCCAACTTAATGATGGCTTCCTTTTTTCACGACTTAGGAATGAGCCAGACATTCGATGAATCTCATGGCAAGGCAGGAGCTTCCATATGCAGGCATTTTATCGAATCTTCTGATATGTATCTGAATGATTTTCTTCCGGCTTTGGAAGCAATTGAAAAACATGATGACAAACAATACCTTCAGGGGGAACCATTAAAAAGCAAACCCTCCATTCTGCTTATCCTTAGCACTGCCGATGATCTGGATGCATTTGGTTTTGTCGGAATCCTCAGATATGCGGAAATCTATATGCTTCGGAATACCAAACTTGAGAATATCCCTGAAAAAGTACTAAATAATGCAGATCGCCGCTTTCATCATTTCAGAAAAACCTTCCGGCATTTTGATGCTCTGTTGGAACAACAGAAACCGCGATATGAGCAATTAATCAATTTTTATGAATCTGTCACAAGTTCATCTTCAAATCACTCCAACAGAAAAATACTTGAACATATTCAGAATAACGTTGAAAACCATCAAATTGATGAACATCTGACTGATCTGTTGGCTCCAGTCAATTCGGAATATATTGAAAACTTTAAGAAAAAGGTCAATCAGGAGCAACAGGAAATTCTCGACAACAGCCTTTATCATGCTCCTTAATTTCTGCTTCAAAATCTACTTAACCCGGAAATCAAGCAATGTTTTATTCTCTATATGGGCCGTGAGCCTGTCCTCAATTTGTACCGGTCCAACTCCAACCGGGGTTCCCGTAAAAATCAGATCACCCGTTTTTAGGGTAAAAAAGCGGGATACATAAGAGATCAGGTCTTCATATGTGAAGATCAGATCCTTTGTATTTCCGGATTGTTTGGTTTCCCCGTTGATTTTAAGCCCAAATTCAAGGGTATGAATGTCATCAAATCTCTCCCTGTCGACGAATTTTCCAAGCGGGGCAGATCCCTCAAATCCTTTGGCAATTTCCCATGGCTCTCCGTTCTTTTTACATTCGCGCTGAAGATCCCTCGCGGTTAAATCAATTCCTACGGTCAGCTCCCTGAAATACCGATGGGCGAACTTCCTGCTGATATTTTTACCAAGCCGGTTGATTTTGATCACTATTTCCGTTTCATAATGAATTTCATTGGAGAAGTCAGGATAAAAGAAGGGGCGGTTTCTGACAATAATAGAAGTGTCCGGCTTAAGAAAAAATACGGGCTTTTCAGGAATGCTATTACCGAACTCTTTTGCATGCTCGGCATAATTCCTTCCAATACAGATAACCTTCATATCCTCTATTGGTTAAACATTCTCAATTTAATGGATGTTAGCACTTTTTTCGTGTATAGAGGAAATTCGTTGTTCATGATCCACCCGTAGTAGGCCGGATCTTTGGTAAGGACTTTTTCGACGGATTGTCCTTTGTACTTCCCAAAATTAAAGACCTCCCTTCCTTCCTTATCATATATAATCCTCCCTACATGGTCTGCATTCCGGTTGTGGGTGGAAAACTCTGCAAGCTTATCCATATCGTTAACCAGGGCGTCATAATGATCGAGCTGGGCTTTCAGGATCTCATAGGTTGCCTGAGTGTCTGCTTCAGCGCTGTGGGCATTGGTCAGGTCTTTCTTGCAGTAAAATTTATAGGCTGCGGCAAGCGTCCGCTTTTCCATTTTATGAAAGATCACCTGCACATCGATGAAACGGTGTCTCTTCAGATCATAGTCAATGTCGGCTCTGAGAAATTCTTCCGCCAAAAGAGGCAGATCAAAGCGGGTAGAATTGAAACCAGCCAGATCACATCCTTCGATGAACTGTTGAACCTCCTTTGCCACTTCGGCAAAAGTAGGTGCATCCTTTACATCTTCATCTGATATACCATGGATTTCTGTCGATTTGGGATCGATGGGAATGGTGGGATTGATCTTCATGGTCTTGCTCTCTTCATTTCCATTGGAATGAATCTTCAAGAGCGAAATCTCCACAATGCGATCCTTCACTATATTGGTACCTGTCGTTTCAAGATCAAGAAAAACAATAGGCTTGTCCAGATTCAATTCCATATAATTACTTTCGGAACTTTATTTTTAATTATCTATATATTTTTAGGCCAAAACAAAGAATAGAAAAGAAATACTTCCGGTTTTAAATCATTCTTTTCCTACTTCCGGCTGATCTGCACCTTTTAAAGCTCACAGCAATTAATCCTGCAAATCAATCTTTAAAGTGTTCGATCATACCATTTCCCTTAGAACCCAGTAATATTCCTTAGCCATAGCCTCAACCTCAATATCAGCCTTATTCCACTTCACTTTCTGATTCAACCATCATAGGCATCAGGAGCATCAGAATGTTTTCATCCTCATTATCTTTTTCTCCCGGATAAAGCAGACCTGCCCTTGAAGGATCGGACAACTCAATTAACACTTCCCGGGCATTAAGGTTTGAAAGGATCTCCAGCAGAAAAGACGACTTAAATCCAATTTCCATATTTTCTCCCTCATACTGGCAATTCAGTGTTTCACGCCCGGACACTGAAAAATCAATATCCTGAGCCGAAACGGTAAGCTGGTTGCCCTCAAGGCTTAGCTTAATAAGGTTGCTGGCCTGATTGGAGAATACGGCCACCCTTTTAATGGTGTTGTAAAAATCAAGACGGTCTAGGGTGAGCTTAAAAGGATTATCAGAAGGAATCACACTATCATAATTGGGATAATTGCCTTCCGTCAGCCTGGAAACAATTTTGTAACCTGGGAGGACAAACTGTACGTTTTTATCATCAAAACTGACCTCAACCTGGCTCTCTTCCCTGCTCAATATATTCCGCAGCAAAGAGGCAGGTTTTTTGGGGAAGATAAATGAGGATTCCTGACCGGGCGAAACATCCTGTCTTCGGTAACGAACCAATTTATGGGCATCGGTTGCAACGAAGGTAATGTTTTCGGCATCCAGTTCAACATAAATGCCGTTCATTACAGGCCTGAGCTCATCGTCGGCAGTGGCAAAAATGGTTTTGTCAATTCCCTGAAATATTAATTCAGAGGGCAGTTGTAACTGTATTTCCTGTTCACTCTTTATCTCAGGGATCTGAGGAAAATCCTCCGGATTCTGCCCCACAATATTATACTTACCATTTTCCGAATTCAGTTCAATTCCCAGCGTCTCCATATTAATATCGAACGTCAATGGCTGCTCGGGAAATTCCTTAAGCATATCCATCAATATTCTTGCCGGTATGGCAACCTTACCCTCATCTGTAACATTTTCCAGTTCAATGGTGGTAACCAGTGTAGTTTCCAGATCCGAAGCAGTGATTTTCAATTCATTCCCGCTCAAGTCAAAAAGAAAATTGTCAAGTATGGGCAATGTGTTCTTTGAACTGATGACCCTTCCTATGGACTGTAAATGCTTCAACAATTCCGTACTGGATATTACAAATTTCATCTTTGCTTTATTTTAGGTTTACATTTAACATGAACATATCTGAATAAAAACAGATTATATAATTATTAATCAATAGATTAATCAGATAAATTATTTTTCCCGAAAATAATCAATTTCTTTCAACAATGGGTCAAATTCAGTATATTTTATTAACAGAATTTCCTCAACACGTTCAAAGCGGCCATACAGGAAATTCAGATCATAGCGGCTCTGCTGACCGAAAGGATCGCTCTGGCCTTCGGCTTTTTTCCTGTAAGTATAAAGCTTGGTCTCTTTGTTGTTTTCGTCCAGAATCTCAAACACACAGTACGGCGCGGCATTCAAAAGGGAATCCGTCAGACCTGCATTATCCTTTATAATGCTCTGAAATCTTACATTGCCGAAATAACTGAAATATCTGGCTGCCCTTGAACTGTTAAAATCTTCAATATATTCATCAGTTGCAGGGGACTGAAGCCTGAATTCATCTTCCCCATAGCTTAAATAAAAAGAATGCCCCATATCGGAAGGGTAGGTAACTTTAATGCTTTGTATATCAAGTCCCGAATAATCAAAAAGGGTTTTGTCTCTCCAATAGTTTACATCAACCTTTACCAGCTCTGCCAGATCTCCGTCATATCCGGGCAGGCTCATTATGAAGGGCTCCCCGCTTCCTTCCATCATCATATAGGAGCTTCCTTTCTTTCGGGGATTGTCTTCTATCAAAAAATCCTTAATGAGTTCATCTCCGCTATAGATTTCTACATAAATGGGATTTTCCCGGATGGTTTCCAAAAGCTCTTCCCTGTCCGACTTTTGGGCCGGAGCCTCAACACGAAGATCCTGCAATACATTCAGCAATTGCTGTACATTTTGTTTTCGGGCATATAACTGTTGATTCAGGTACCACCTGTTGTTATCCTTAAATAATTTCACCGTTTCCGAACCCTGGGATAACAGAATGGAATCCAAACGGGTTACTTCATCTTCCTCCAGACTGAAATCAGACAAACGGGGATCCAGCGTGCTGCTTTGATCCTTTAAATACAAATATCCTGCAGCAGCCAATAACAAAACCAAAACAGCAATATATAGTGTGGAAAGTTTCATCCTTCTGTGAATTTAAAATGTGTATACTTTCTTCTTCTGATGAAATTCTTAATAAGCCCGAAGGCAATTATCAAAGCCACGGGTATGGCAAGATTGACAACCTGCCATTTGACTCTTTCCTCAGAAACACGGGTCCTGTCCAGCAAACGCATTTTCACCTCTTTACCCCTGATGCCGATCAGGCTTTGGTTATCCGTTAGATAATGAATGCTGTTCACAATAAAATCTTTATTCCCATAGGTTTGTTTGGTGTAACGGTCGTATCCGAGGGGTGTGATCATGGTTCGATCTCCACGCCGACTCACACGGTTTTTGATTACGTCACCGTCAGAAATAACGATCATCTGAGTTTCACGACTTTCTTCCCTGAAATCATTTGGCGACTTTTTCTGCAGATCAGAGACGAACCTGTTTTCAAATATCGACTGGAATTTTCCTTCCAGCAGCACGCCGGTAATCTTATGAGATTCATTAAATGCATTCCGGGATATATTTTCACTCACTTCACCCAGGCTTACCATAGCAGGAACCTGCATTGTCCGCGAGTTGTCGGACGAAGTTAGCAGAATGGTTTTATTCAGACCGGGATGGGCAGGCAATGTATCAATGGAGCTGACAAACTGAGTTTTGATCATATTCAGATTTTTATTGATGGGATGGTTGTTCGGAGAAGAAAGCAAGGGATAATATACCCATGGTGATGGTGAAAACTTGGGGTCATCCCGTGAATAAGAAGTATTAACCGGTATTATGGCACACTGCACATCCTTTACCAGATTGGGATTGATCCGAATGCCGTATTTGAAAAGCTGATCTTCCAGATTAAGCCGGGATATGGATGCCATAGTGGAACTCTTCATGGAAAGGCTGTCAATACTGATATTAACCCGGTCGATAAACCAGAAAATGCTGCCACCATTCATCAGAAATTGATCCATTGTATATTTCTCCTCTTTGGAAAATGCTTTTCGGGGCTTTGCTACGACCAGGGTTCTGTATTGATATACCTCAGGAGTGACGCCATCCAGTTTGACACGGTCAACCTGGTAATAGTCCCCTAATGTTTTGGAAATATCACCCACATGATACTCATCCAGCTCTCCCTGACCGGTAATGAAGGCGATGGGCTGTTTTTCATCAAGTGTGAGTTTGTATATCGCATCCACAAGTTTATACTCCAGTGCCTGAATGGATTGATTCAAATTCCTTTCAGCCGACAAACCGGGATTGTTTTTCAAAAGATTCACTGCAGTTTGTGCTTCCCCACAATTGACAATGGCCCCGGGAAAGATCATCTTCTGGGTATAACCCCCTCCTTTATCCCGGCTTTTCACATTTGTTGGATTCAATCCTTTATCTCTAAGTTCCTTGTAAATCCTTTGCCTGTCTTTTTTATCCCGCCCTTTGGATGGGTTAATGAACTGATATTGGATGTTATCGCCGGCATGAACACGGTACTCATTAAGCATCTCCCGGATCCTGGTCTGCATCCGTTTCAGGCCAATGGGCATATTACCTGAAAGATATACCTTAAAATACACCACATCATCCAGATCCCGCAAAATTTCCCTGGTTTTGGATTTCAGCGTATACCGGTTATCGGCAGTAAGATCGATGCGATGATAAACGCTTGAAGAAATAAAATTGATCACGATGATCAGAACAAGCAAGAGTAAAAACTGTATCAGATTTTTTCTTTTTCCCTTCATATATCAACCAAATTATTTGCGGTTTTGAATGATTGTTTTGGTAAGAAAAATAAAGACTACGATGACACTGAGGAAATATACAATATCCCTGGTATCAATCACCCCGCGGCTCATTGATTTATAATGGGCATTGATGCCCAGATCCACGATAAATGTATCAATACCTCCGAATATCCACATTCCGCTTAAAAAATCAAATCCCATGTAAAAGAAGAAAGAGATCAGCACGGCGATGATAAAAGCGATGATCTGATTGCTGGTTAAAGAAGAAGCAAAAATCCCTATGGACACATATATGGCTGCAAGGAAAAACAATCCGATATATGAACCGACAGTACCGGCTACATCCACATTTCCGACAGGATTGCCCAGTTGGTATACACTGTAGAAATAGATTAATGTCGGGATCAATGCAATCAAAACGAGAACAAGGGCAGCCAGATATTTGGATATAACAATCTGCAGATCTGAAATGGGCCGGGTCATCAGAAGTTCCATGGTACCTGATTTTTTCTCTTCAGCAATCATCCGCATCGTTACGGCAGGCACAAGAAATAAAAAGATCCATGGTGCAAGGGTAAAAAGAGTGTCCAACGAGGCATATCCGCTGTCCAGTACATTGTACTCACCGGGAAAGACCCACATGAACAACCCGATCGCCAATAAAAACACCAAAACCACTATATAGCCCGTAATTGTGCTAAAAAATTCGTTAATCTCTTTCTTAAGCAATGATATCATAGTCCAACAATTTACAGCCACAAAAATAATGTATTTCTTTTTTGAATAAATTCATAAGGAGAATGTTATTTTTGCTGACGTTTTAATAAAAGGTATGATGGGTAATAAATCAGTTATTCTGTTACTTATTTTTATTCTTTCAGTCGAAGCAAGAAGTCAGGATAAAAACATGGAAAAAGGTTTTCCGTTTGATCAAACAGAGATTTCCTATAATTCGGGTATGATCATGCCCCACGTACCTGCCATTGATTTTATTACCAATGACTACATTTCGTCCTTTAACCTGAATCTGCTAAAAAGGATGGATGGGGATAAGCCATGGCAAAATCTTTACCACCACCCCGATCTGGGAATTGGTTATTATCAGGGTTCCCTGGGGAACAAAAAGATATATGGCCATGCCTATTCTCTGTATGCTTTTTTCGAGGCACCCATATGGAATTTCCGGAATCAATTTGAACTGAACTACAGGATGTCAACCGGTTTATCCTATATCTCCAAAACTTTCGACATTCAGGATAACATTTACAATATTGCCATCGGTTCACACCTGAATCTCCATTTCAACCTTTATCTTAACGCTTTGATCAATATCACGGAAAATTACCAGTTGATATCAGGCCTCAGCCTGACCCATTTTTCCAACGGAAAGATCAGATCGCCAAACAAAGGGCTCAATGTAATCAACGGTTCTCTCGGAATAAGATATTTTTTCAGGCAACCCGAACCCTTCCATGAAGATTTTATCCTGCCTGAAATAAAGGATAAAAACCATTTTTCACTGATATGGTCTCATGGGCTGAAAGATTACAACCGGTTCAGGGATGCGGTATACTACATCTCCTCCTTCAACATGAGCTATGAACGGCAATATACCCAATTTGGCAAAGCAGGATTGGGTTTGGATGTTTTTTACAACAGCGCGCTGAGGAACTTCCGGGAACAACCCATAAATAAAGGAATAACAAATAGTGCACTTTACAGGGTGGGAATGCACCTTTCCCACGACATCATTGTCGGCGATTTTTCCCTGACCATGCAACTGGGGCATTATATATACAACAAAGCCTTCTTCATTACGGATCTATACAACAGAATAGGCCTTAAATATTACAGTGAAAACGGAATGATTTTAAATCTTACCCTTAAATCGCATAATGCCAATGCGGAATTTATTGAATTCGGAATCGGTTATTTGTGGTAAAATGAAGCATATAATAAAATACATGACCTTGTTTTTATTCCTGCTGAGTTTTGTATCTGGCGGGTGTGAGCAAGTTAACGAGCTCTATTCCGATAACCGGGAAATGGTAAGGGAAGTAAAACTGAAACCTTACGATTATGTAAGAATATGGAGTGTTGGCAACATCCGCCTGGTGGAAGATACGGTTTGCAAAGCAATTGTAAAGGGTAAAAAAAGTGTGGTTGAAAACATCTCCTTCCGGCAGGAAGATAAAAGAGTGCTTGTAGGTGAGGAACGGGAGAACCAATGGTACCGGGGCACAGACAAGCCTTTAGTGGAATTCCACTTTACCAGCCTGAGGTATTTTCGCATCGAAGAACCCGCAAGTGTGTGGTCTGAAGACACCATTCACACGAGACATCTCAGTATCATTGCAGCCAATGAGCTATCCGATGTCGATCTGATCCTGGACGCACAGTCGGTTTTCCTGGAAAACTGGACCACCAACACGGGCGTCTATCAGTTTTCAGGAAAATGCAACAAGCTTCACGCCAAACTGTTTGGTTCGGGAAGGCTTCAGGCTGAAAAGCTGAATGCTTCCCATGGAGTCATTGAACAACATTCCATTGGCAATGGTTATTTATCTGTAGATGATACGTTGGAGGTATATACAAAAAGCAAAGGAAACATCTACTATACAGGCGATCCGGAAAAAATTATATTTGAGCAGCATGCTTCCGGCAGGCTGATCAGAATGGAATAACAAAATGATTGAAAATACAGCGGTCTTTATATATGCAAAATAAGTTTAAATCAACAGAAAAAAGATGATTATGTTTTTTATTATTATTACAATTATATACATTCTTCCATTAATTTACGTGTTTTTTCGTATCAAGCACCATTTTATTCCCAGAAACCGGCTGATCTTATATACTTTGTTTTTTCTCCTACTGGTTCTCCTGTTTCCCCTCACCAATTTTTTCCTTGAGGATCAGTTCAGCGCGCTATCAAAACATATCCTCACTTTTGGCTCTTATACAGCGGCTTTCCTCTTATATCTCCTGATTGCAAGCATTCTTCTTGACATTTTCCTTCTTTTCAACAAATGGTTAAAAATGGTGCCCAATCCCCTATTCAAATCCATCCGTCAAAAAGCGAAAGGACTTTGGATTGTTGTAATGCTTCCGATCCTGGTAGTTATCGGCGGGATCATTCACTTTAATAATATACAGACCTCTCATTATCAAATCGAGATTCCCCAACGCGCTTCAGATCTAGACCATTTAAAGATTGCCTTTATTGCCGATTTTCACCTCAATCCAAGAACCAACCTGAATTACGTAGAACGCGTAAAAGAAAAAGTCAACACCATAAAACCCGACCTGATGCTCTTTGGCGGAGATATTCTGGAAGGTGACGGCAACGAAGACAAACTCGGACACTTTGAAGACCTATTGAGTCAAATTCAAACAAAATATGGCAGTTATGGGGTTATCGGGAACCATGAAGTCTATGGCGGGAATGACTCGGAATACTTTTTTGAACGGGCCGGGATAGAATTACTGAAAGATAGCGTTGTTGTCATCAGCAATTCCGTAAATCTGACCGGCAGATATGATCAGCACATAGACGACAGAAAATCACCTGAAGAACTTATGAGTCAGGGCAGGGATTCCCTGCCGGTCATTATGATGGATCACCGGCCTACAAAGATCACCGAAATAAGCAAAACTAGAGTGGATGTGCAACTCTCCGGGCACACACACAATGGCCAGCTGTTCCCGTTCAACCTGATCACACAAAGCATCTATCCGATAAGCTGGGGGCATGAGAAAATAAGGAATTCCCACTTCTTTGTTACCAGCGGCATACGGCTGTGGGGCCCTCCGGTCAGAACAACAGGGGTTTCGGAGATTGTGGTGATCGACATTAACTTCCGGTAAATGTTCTTTTTTGTTTTGACATTCAATAGTTGATTCGGTGGTCACTCAGTGGTCATTCGGGGGTTATAAAATGTTTGACAGGAGTTTGACAAGGAGTTTGATTGTTGTAACAAGTAATGCTAATGCTGGCAAGGATATAGAATAGTCATTCGGTGGTCATTCATTGTCATTCGTGGTCATTTGGTTGTATTTGCAGAAATGCCCCGGGCTGCGTTCCATTCCTGCCGTAACGTTGGTGGATTGGCGCCTGCCTTAATGGCTGAAGCGGAGAAACCCTAACCTGGGACTTGTTGATCATCCCCTCGGACATAGTAAACCCTCCCCCGCAATTGTGAGACCTCCCCTCGGGGTTGTCATACGCTCCCCCGGACCTGTAAACCATCCCTGGGACTTGTCACTCCATCCCTCGGAGTTATCACTCGTCCCCCCGGCATGGTGTCCTATTCTTCGGGGTCGTGACCCGTCCCCCGGAGGTAGCACCAGTTCCTCCATGGGTTTCAGAAGGTTTCTTACCAAAAATCATCCGGGATCTTTATATGCATCACAATAATCCTTGTGCAGCTTCTATAATTTGAATCTAAAACTATCAAACTTTAAACATGAAACCTGTAACTTCTTACTCTCTGCCCCTTGCTCTGAGCTCTAGGCTCTAGGCTCTTCGCTCTTCGCCCCAAAAAGGTGCTCATACATAGCATTTGCCACCCGGTAAGAGGCTCCTCTTCCTCCCAACCTCTCTCTTAACTTGCTGTATTCTTCTTTCATTTGCCGGATATACTCCCCGTTGTTCAGGATGTTATCCAGCTCACCTCTCAGATTGTCGTGATTCATTTCATCCTGGATCAGCTCTATGACTACTTCTTTTTGCATGTTCAGATTAACCAGGGAAATATAGCTCACCTTTACAAAATATTTGGCTATACGATAGGATATGGGATTGGCCTTGTAGCAAACCACCTGGGGTACATTGAACAATGCCGCTTCCAGGGTTGCGGTTCCTGAAGTGATTAATGCAGCCACAGAATGGTTCAGCAGTTCATAAGTTTTGTCATAAACAAAATGAACCTGTGTACCGCTGAGGTACTGCCTGTAATATTCAGGCTCAATGGATGGAGCACCGGCCACCACAAACTGGTATTCATCGAAATCTCCAATCACCTCCAGCATTACCGACAGGTTACGGTCTATTTCCTGCTTTCTGCTGCCGGGCAGGATAGCAACCACTTGCTTATCATCCAGGTCGTTCTCCTGTATAAATTGATCCCAGGGCTTCCGGTTTTCCTGTTTCTCATCGATGGCATCGATCAGCGGATTGCCGTAATATTCGGCCGGATAATCATGATTCCTGTAGAATTCCTTTTCAAAGGGAAAGATGATGAACATGCGGTCGACAAAAGCCTTGATCTTTTTAATACGAGATTCTTTCCAGGCCCATATTTTCGGAGAGATGTAATAATACACCGGAATGTTCTGCTTTTTGGCAAAGCGGGCCATCCTCAGGTTGAAACCCGGATAATCGATCAATATCAAAACATCGGGATTGTAATCCAAAAGATCCTGTCTGCAAACCCTAAAATTCCGTTTGATTTTCCGAAAACTTACCAAAACCTCCCAAAAGCCCATGATGCTGTGATCGCGATAATGCTTCACCAGCTCACCTCCCTGGACCTGCATACAGTCACCACCCCAAAACCGGAAAGAGGGATTCGGATCAACCTGTTTTAACCCCTTCAACAGATTGGAACCGTGAAGATCGCCTGAGGCTTCGCCGGCAATGAGATAATACTTCATATCATGCAAATTTCAGAATCATAACAAAAAGGCCCAGCAGTATTGTGGCTAAAAGCACACCTCTGGCGGAATACAACCGGTTTTTCCAGATGAAAATAAAAAAAAGCAACAGGTTGGGATATATACACACGCTGACAAATTTAGAGAAAAGCCTCATCTCCATAAGCTTGTTAAAAAAGATATCCAGGGGATAATTGGCGAATTCCAGAAAATAAAATACAACCATGACCACTACTGGCCAGGCTATACCCAATACAGTTCCGAGCTTCAAAGAATTCCAGCTCTTCTTGCTAGTCATATTTGATGTTCTTAAGGCGCTCCATGGCCTCATAATCGGTTAGATCAACCTTAATGGGAACTACAGAAATGTATCCATTGGCAAGGGCCCACTCATCGGTATCGGTGGCACCATTTTCATGATTCTTGAAATATCCGGTAAGCCAGAAATATTCACCGGAACGGGGATCCAGCCGTTTTTCAAATTCTTCCCGCCATACACCTCTTGCCTGACGGCATATCCTAATACCTTTTATTCCTTCTGCCGGGAGAGCGGGTACGTTCACATTCAGGCAGGTTCCTTCGGGCAGGCCATTTTTTAAGGTGTGCTCAACGATTTTTCTCCCGTATTCAATCGTTCCGGTAAATTCGGCATCCGGCTTGAAATCAAGCAATGAAAAACCAATGGAGGGTATTTCGTTGAGGCAGCCTTCGATTACAGCACCCATGGTACCGGAGTACATCACACTTACGGAAGCATTCGATCCATGGTTGATTCCTGAAACAATCAGATCGGGTTCACGCGGCAGTATCTCGCCAAATGCTATCTTAACCGAGTCAACCGGTGTTCCTGAACAACCATATACTTTAACATTATCCTGTTCGCGAATCTTCCTGTATCTGATGGGTATTTCAACAGTAATGGAATGGGATTTGCCCGAGTGAACATGAAAAGGAGCTACTGCCACCACATCTCCAAAAGAACTTACCATTTCTATTAGCGCGCTCAGGCCTTTAGCATCAACTCCATCGTCATTCGTCACAAGTATTAAAGGTCGCTTTTCTTCCAATTTTTCACCCTCTTTGGTTATTGTTATGCAAAGATATGGAAATGTCTATAATTATCAATATGGATACCGGATTTCTTGTTCATAATTTTGTC
The DNA here is from genome assembly GCA_964399175.1 of uncultured Bacteroidales bacterium. Classification (GTDB taxonomy): domain Bacteria; phylum Bacteroidota; class Bacteroidia; order Bacteroidales; family UBA12077; genus JAGXLC01. Next base: position 21,400 of record CAYNPZ010000041.1, read on the forward strand.
CAAATATTTTTTATTTTTGCTCCCGTTACACAAGGCCGAATCATTATACAAATTCCTGAAAACAACATTTCGCAATGAAAGTATCTTATAACTGGTTAAAGGATTACGTAAATACGGATTTATCGCCCGATGAAGTGGCAGAGATATTAACGAATACAGGACTGGAGGTAGAGGGTAAAGAGCCCTTTCAATCGGTCGAGGGCGGACTGGAAGGCCTGCTGATCGGTAAGGTTACCTCCTGTAAACAACATCCCAATGCCGATAAGTTAAGCGTAACTACAGTAGATGTAGGAGAAGACAGGGAACACCCGATTGTATGCGGAGCACCCAATGTAGCGGAAGGGCAGAAAGTAGTGGTTGCCAAACCAGGATCAAAGCTATTTTTAAATGGTGAAAGGGTAGAACTTAAAAAGACAAAGATCCGGGGCGAGATTTCAGAAGGAATGATCTGTGCTGAAGATGAAATCGGTCTTGGAGAAGATCATGAAGGCATCGTGGTTTTGGATGATGATGCCCCTGTAGGCGGAGCAGCAAAAGACTATTTTCATGTAGAAGAGGATACAGTGCTGGAGATTGACCTCACCCCCAACCGCATTGACGGTGCATCCCACATGGGCGTGGCCCGCGACCTGGCAGCCTACCTGCGGCAGTCTGAAAATATAGAATTAAAGAAACCCCCGGTAGAACATTTCAAAAAAGACGATGACAATCTGAAGATTGATGTGGAAATTATCAATCGGGAGGCCTGCCCCAGGTATTCCGGTGTAGCCCTCACCAATCTGCAGGTAAAACCTTCGCCGGAATGGTTGCAAAACCGTTTGAAAGCTGTTGGGTTGAATCCCATCAACAACCTGGTGGATATCTCCAATTTCGTCCTGCTGGAAACCGGGCAGCCCCTCCACTTCTTTGATGCTGATAAAATAAAGGATAATAAGGTACTTATTCAAAAGCTCAAAGAAGGAACTTCTTTCACTTCACTTGATGAAGAAGAAATTATGCTCTCCTCAGAAGATCTGATGATCTGCGATACCGAGAAACCCATGTGTATTGCCGGCGTGCTTGGCGGTATCATTTCGGGTGTGACAGAAAAGACCAAAAATCTATTTATAGAAAGCGCCTACTTTGAACCCAGGCATATAAGGAATACAGCCAAACGGCACGGGCTTAACACGGATGCCTCCTACCGCTTCGAAAGGGGTGCTGATCCCAACAATACGGTTTATGCACTGAAAAGAGCAGCGCTCATGGTTAAAGAAATTGCCGGCGGAAACATCTCCTCCGACATTGTGGATCAATACCCCGATCCGATAGAAAGCGCCCTGGTGGATCTTAACTTTGATAACCTGCACAAACTAACCGGCATGGAAATTCCGCGGACAGCGCTCAGAACAATACTGTCTGCACTGGACATTGAGATCAATGAGGAAACCGAGCAGGGCATGAAGCTGAGCATTCCTACCTACCGGGTGGATGTTACCAGGGAGGTGGATGTAATCGAGGAAATACTCCGGATTTATGGATACAATCAAATAGAGACATCGGAAAAGCTTAACGCCACATTAACCTATTCAGAAGGTACAGACCGGGAGAAATATACCGATGCGATCAGCACACTGCTTACGGGGAAAGGATTCACGGAGATCATGGCCAATTCTCTTACCAAATCAGCCTATTACAAGGATCTGAACACTTATCCTGAAAAGCACCTGGTATATCTGCAAAACCCGCTCAGCAGCGATCTTAACAGCCTGAGGCAAACCCTGCTGTTCGGAGGCCTGGAGGCTGTTGCTTACAACATCAACCATCAAAGGCCCGATCTGAAATTGTTTGAGGTGGGGAACTGTTATTCCCGGACAGAAACTGAAAATTCCGAAAATGCGCTGGATGGCTACCATGAAGAGACCCATCTTGGATTGTTCATGTCAGGCCAATATACAAAAGAAATCTGGACAGAAAAACAAAAGCCAGTCGATTACTTCCACATGAAGGGGTATGTGGAAAGCATCCTGGAAAAACTGGGCTTTCATATGCGCCAGTTCAAACTGGAAGAATTGGAAAATGATATTTTCGCCCAGGGGCTGCGCTACAAACTAAAAAAGCATACCATAGCCGAAATCGGTATGGTAAACCAAAACATACTGAAAAAAGTTGATATTGAAACACCTGTATACTTCGGTGACATATACTGGGATAAGGTGATCAATCTGGCCGAAAACAACAGCGTAGAATACCAGGAGATACCGAAATACCCACAGGTAAGAAGAGACCTGGCTTTGTTGCTTGATGAGGATGTCCGTTTCAAACAGATCGAAGACCTGGCCTATAAAACCGAAAGAAAACTCCTGAAGGATGTCTCGCTGTTTGATGTTTACCAGGGCGAAAAGCTGGGTGAAAACAAAAAATCATACGCGGTTAGCTTTATTCTCAGGGATGAAAAACAAACTCTGAAGGAGAAGCAGATTGACAAAATCATGGACAAGCTCATCAAGACGTTTAAGGAGCAACTGGGGGCGGAGATAAGATAATGATTGATTGGGTGAGAAGATGAGAAGACGAGAAAACGGGAAAACGGGAAGACGAGAAAACGGGAAGATGAGAAAAGGAGAAGAGGAGAGAAGGTAAGATAAATTGTCACATTGTTAAATTGTTGGAATAAGGCGAAGTCTGAGAAATAAATATAATTGTTTGATGTTTCAGGTTTAAGGTTTCATGTTTGATCAAGCCAGGTTTTATCTATTATTATTGGGAATTATTTATAGCTTCCAATGATAAAGGTTAATATCCAGATGTCAAACTTCAAACTAAGAAACTTTAAACCTCAAACATTAAACCTTAAACTTCTTGCTCTGCGCCCTGCGCATTATTAATCATTCAGCAATAAAGTTACCAGAAAGGAGGTACCATGGCCAGGATAGAACTTCTACAGGGTGATATCACCAAGCTGAAGGTGGATGCCATTGTCAATGCCGCCAACAAATCCCTGTTGGGTGGCGGAGGGGTTGACGGAGCCATACACCGTTCAGCCGGGCCCAAACTGCTGGAAGAATGCAAAACCCTGAACGGATGCGAGACCGGTCAGGCGAAGATGACCAAAGGTTATAATCTGCCTGCCAAATATGTGATTCATACGGTAGGACCCGTTTGGAAGGGAGGCAAATACAACGAGGATGAACTCCTGGCCAACTGTTACCGCAACAGCTTGAAGCTGGCTTCCAAACACGGGCTCTCCACCATTGCTTTACCCAACATCAGCACGGGAGTATACCATTTCCCCAAGGAAAGGGCTGCCGACATTGCAATCAGTACGGTAAGCGACTACCTCAGGGAGGATGAATCCATTGAAAAAGTATCCTTCGTATGCTTCGACAACGACAATTACCAGATTTACCAAAAGAAGCTGAAGGAAGAGGGACTTATTGAATAAACGTTTGTTTGGCGGAAGCGTTTGATTTGATTGTTTGACAGAAGTTGGGGAAAATCAATAAGCAGCTTACTATATTACAGAACCAAATTAAAGGGAGGAAGATTTTGTAAAACAGTTGGTCCCGCATTCTGCGGGAGCAAAAAATGAAGTCCGGAATTTGCAGTGGAATATAATTGTCATTCATGGTCATTCGGTTGTCATTGGTTGTTTAACAGGAGCTAGAAAGGGAAATTGTTAAAAAGTTGGCAAGCCGGAAAATTTCAGTTATCAGAGAAGTTAAAGAGTCATTGATTGTCATTAAGCTATCGGGGATCATCATTGGTTGTTTTCGCCGGGCTAATTGGATCCTGGCAAGACAATTGAGCGCTGCTACTGAAATCTCATTCCTGGAACAGACCAGTTATCAAAGGATATAAACACCATTTTCATGCGGAATTTTTGAGCAACTCCCAGAAAGATTCGCCGGTTACCTCTCCATAATCATCAGCCTCTTCGGTGGTAATATCTGAAAAGTAGCGGTCATACACGGTTTTTCTTTCGTGCTGCAGGGGTGTCGGGCAAAAACATTTTTCATACCATTCAACCGAACCTGGGGCTGTAATCACGGCCCTTTTCATGGAAGCAACAATCTCTTTTCCGTCAGGCTTTTGGTTGCTTATGGAACCATCCGTCAGCCGCTGATAAAACCCCGCCAGGTGATGCGGTTTGTATTTGGCCTTTACCTTGTAAATCATAAAAGTTCAGTTGCATGTTCCTTGTTCCTGTCAGTTTCTGTGCACATGCCAAATGTAATTAATGTTTATTGCTATCAATTAACGAAGATTGATTTTCCTTGTTGATATTGAATAGTTTGAGTTAGTAACTGTCCTTAAATATATTGTCAAAAAGGGTTAACAATTTTAAGCGTTTTTTCTATGATCTGACCATCCTGCATATCTTCAGTGTAAAGAACCTTGGAATTACAAGCCAAAGCGGCAGCAATAATAAGTGAATCGTAAAAAGAATATCCATAAATCTCTGCAATGCGGCATGCTTCTTTTATGGTGAGAGGCTTATTTATATAAACATTAAAATAAGAATGTATTTCAGATAATACCAATTTGATCTTATCCCAGGAAAACTCAAATTTCTTTCTTAAAGTGTTAGACATTTCCGTCAATACCTGAATACTAATAAAAGCATTGGGAGATTCTACAATTTTTAATGCACTTTGTTTCTTCTCGGGTTCATCTATTGAATAACAATAAATAAGGATATTTGTATCAATAAAATAATTACCTTTCATTCGCCTCTTCTCTATTAAAAATTAAACCTTTTGTATTCAATTGCACTGCTGAGAATGATTTATCGCTTTTACCTGAGTAGATAACCTCCTCTTCATGAAAAGACCTACTATCTTGCTTTTTCTCCTTCTCATCTGCAGGTAATACAATGACTTCAACCTTTCTATCCTTGAATTTCTCAGGAAGGCGTATGTTCAGTGTATGTTTTTTTATTCGGACTATTTTCCTGTATGCTTCCATAGTTAATTTTGTTTCATTATATACAAAAATACAACAATTACAAGCAAAAATGTAATAATGGATCAATCATCCACGAGATAATCTTCCACTGCTTCAAAAACCGCCTGCTCAACTTCGTAAAATGCTGATTCATCACTCACGGTATAGCCTTCTGCTTTGCCGTTGGTTATGAAGATAACACCCAATTCCCGTGCCGGGTCGAAATAGGCATTACTAACCAGTCCGTAAGCCAGGCCGGAATGTCCGTACATGGTTTCACTGCCGCTCAAAATGATATCCTGGCCTGGTGCACCGGTGATCCTGTGAGTCCCCAGTCCCCAGCTCTGAAACAGGCCATGGTAGTTGTCGCCATTGCTACCGTTATATTGCCATTGTTCGGCGAGCATCTGCTTCACCGTACTTTCCTTAAGTATTTGTTTACCCTGCCAGGTGCCATGATGCATCAGCATGAAAAGGATCTTTGACAAGCCGTTGCCCGAGATCCGCAA
>CAYNPZ010000042.1:0-26762 GCA_964399175.1 uncultured Bacteroidales bacterium
ATTTATTATAAGTTACACACTCCGTTCATTCTTATAAATGACAAAATTTTATATTTTTGTCATATGAGGCTTAAGAAGATAAATGAATAGAGTTTACATATCCCATTTGTACCGATATTAAATTTATAAAAAGCAAATCACGATGCATACAAAAACATTTATTATTCCCCTTAGTCTTTTTCTTCTGCTAATTACTTTTACAAGGAGTGAAGGTCAGGATATGGTTCGCACCCATCCCAATCCCCGGGCAAAATTTGATATTGGGATTGCTTCCTATGCATTTCGGGAAAAGCCCCTAAGCGAAGTACTGGAGGTTACTAAAATGCTGGACATTCAGAAGCTTGCCGTAAAGAGCATGCACATGCCTCTTGATGCTTCATCAGGGGAGCTATCAAATATCATTGAAAAAGCCCGGGAAAAAGATGTGGATATTTACGCAGGTGCGGTCATATACATGGATACAAAAGAAAAAGTCCGGCAGGCATTCGAATATGCCAACCAGGCGGATATGGAAGTTATAGTAGGTGTACCGGACCCCTCGCTCATGGATTTATGCGAACAAATGGTTAAGAAGTATGACATTAAGCTGGCCATTCATATGCACGGGCATTGGGACATGCTTTACCCTTCCCCTGAAAGCGCTTACAAGATGGTAAAAAACCGGGATCCACGAATGGGAATTTGCGTTGATGTCGGCCATGCATTGAGAATCAACCTGGATCCGGCAGAAGAGATCAGGCAATACGGTGACCGGATTCTGGATGTACAGTTCTGGGATGTCTCCTCAGCTTCACCTGAGGGAAAAGCAATTTTACCAGGGTATGGCGTAGTTGATTTCGAATCGGTTTTTCAGGCACTGATTGACATTGATTATACCGGCACGGTAAGTATAGAATACTGGAGCGATCCCCAGAGGCCTGAGCTGGGAACAGCCTATACACTCGGATATATCTACAAAACGCTGGGAAAGGGTCAAACAAAGCAAGTTCAAAAACATAGACAACTTCGGACAGGATAAAAAAGGTCATATCCTGTTGCAGGATCACGGAAGCCGTGTATGTTATAAAAATATAAAAATCAAAGAGCTGAGCCATGAATAAGAAACTAACAAGAAGAAGATTTCTTAAAAACGTAACCGCCGCGGGTGCAGGAATGATGGCCGCCCCTTATATCGTACCATCATCGGTCTTGGGCAAAAAGGCACCCGGTAACCGAATCAATATCGGTATGATCGGAACAGGCAGACAGGCAATAAATGTTAACCTTTCTCAGTTCCTGAACATGGATCAATGCCGTGTTGTGGCGGTTAACGATGTAGATTACTGGCGGATGGAACAGGCAGCTCAAAAGATCAATGAACATTACGGCAACCAAAGCGGGGTGATACGCTATTACGATTATCGCAAACTCCTGGATAATCCGGATATTGATGCCGTTATGATTTCCACCCCCGACCACTGGCATATGCCCCAGGGAATAGCATCAGCAATGGCCAGGAAGCATATAAGCATGGAAAAAGCGTTGTCTGTTTGTATCAATCACAGCCAGGCCTTGGTGGATGCGGTTAACCATTTCAATGTCCATCACCGTGTGGACAGTGAATTCCGTTCTATTCCAAAGTTTTCCAAAGCTGTGGGATTGGTTCGGGGCAACAAAATTGGCCGGATCAAAAAAGTAGTTGTCGGTGTTCCGGCTCCATTAAGCGGATCGGCCCCGGAGCCTCAGCCCACCAGGAAAGTTCCTGAAGAGCTGAATTATGATATGTGGCTGGGTCCTGCTTTTCCGGCACCCTATACAGCCAAACGGGTTCATGAAAGCCATGACTATAATGTACGTCCCGGCTGGATGCGCATCGACGATTACTGCAACGGCATGATAACCAACTGGGGAGCTCACCTGATCGATATTGCCCTCTGGGGTCTGGACAAGGAGCTGGAAAGCCCCATATCCGTCGAAGGAACCGGTGAATTTACGCAAAGCCTCTGGAATACCATTGAAGCCTTTAACCTGACCTATCAGTTCCAGGACGGAACTACACTGGAATATCTGATAGACAATCCCTACGTACAGTTTATCGGAGAAAACGACGACTGGATAAAAGTACCATACGGAGACAAGCCGATACAAGCAAGCAATGATTCCCTGCCGGAGGAAAAAGTGGAGGAACAATATCGCAACGTCCCTTCCGACAAAGAAGATTTTATCAATTCAATCATAGAAAATAAATCCTCAATGGAACCCTTGGAAGTAGGCCACAATGTCTATCGCCTGACCAACATGGGCATGATTGCTGCAAAACTGGGAAGGAAGTTGCAATGGGACAATGAAAACAATGATTTTGTGAATGATAATGCTGCATCGTCCATGTTATACCGATCTGTAAGGGAAAAATACCTGAATAAAGAGGTTGCTGAATGGATGAAACAATACGGGTTTTCTCAAACCGGATAAATCAAACCAAAGATAAACAAAGCTTATGAACTCCAGAGAACGCTTTTTTGCCGCAGTCAACCACAGGGAGCCGGACAAAATCCCATATGATCTGGGAAGCACACATCTCACAGGCATTGCCTGGAATGCCTACCTCAACCTCATCCATCATCTGGAAATTAAAGAGGATAAAGTGGCTTATTCGGATGTTATCCAGCAACTGGCCCTGCCCTCGGAGGAAGTATTAAACCGCTTCAAGGTGGACTTTAGAGGCTTATTCCCCTTAACAAGCCATAACTGGGATGTTTACAAGCAACTTAAAGATGGGGGCGACCATTGGATCTATCATGATGAATGGGGTATGACCCATCATTTTCCCAAAGAAAACGGGCTTCATTTTACAATCGTGAAAAGCCCGATGGAAGATGCAGAACCCAGCAAAGAGACAGTTCACAATCATAACTGGCCCGATGTAAAAGATCCCCGAAGAATCAAGGGATTGAAAGAACAGGCATTGTCCTGCAGAAATATGAACAAGGTAGTGGTACTAAAAGGCATTAATGCAGGTTTGTTTGAGATGATGCAGCGTATAAGGGGAATGGAAAATGCTTTGATGGATACCATGATGTATCCAGAGTTTTCAGATGCACTCATCGGCAAGCTGGCCGACACCAAAATAGAATTCTGGGACATGGCGCTGGAAGAATTGAAAGATGTGGTAGATGTAGTGGTTGAGGCTGATGATTATGGCTCCCAGGAATCCCAATTGATCGGCCCGGATCAGTTCCGTACGATGTTTAAGCCGCATATAAACCGGGTATTGGAGTTCATAAAGCAAAAAGCTCCCGATGTGAAGATATTTTTCCATTCCTGTGGGAATGTAAGGCCCATCATTCCGGATTTTATTGAAATGGGGGTGGATATATTGAATCCTGTCCATATTAAGGCTCAGGGGATGGAGCCTGCCGGTCTTAAAAAAGATTTTGGCAACGACATCACCTTTTGGGGAGGAGGAGTGGATACACAGGGCATCCTTCCCAACGGAACCCCGGAAGAGGTATCGGAAGATGTAAAAAGAAACATCGATGCACTGGCTCCGGGTGGAGGGTTTGTTTTTAATACCGTGCACAACATTCAGTCGGAAGTGCCTGTGGAGAATATGCTGGCCATGTGGAACACCTTACAGGAATATGGTAACTATTAAATAACCATAACCTGGACAAGCCAGAACCAAACAGGATATTTACCCAAATGCACGAGGGCTCAAATATTAGCAATATAAAAAACCGTGCATGTCCAGGTTATTTATCGTACCTTATCAATCTATAAAAATATGACTATTTTAAAACAAGAAAACAAAGATATAATAATGATTTCAGCTATAAATTTTTGATTTTCTGCCAAAATTTGTCAGAATGTAAATGATAAGGTACTAATTTTTATTTTCTATGATCAAATACCGCTGGGTAATATTGTCATTGCTGCTCTTTGCCACAACCATCAACTATGCCGATCGCTTTTTACTGGGTTTGCTCAAGGATACCCTGATGAATGAGCTGGATTTCACAGAACAGCAATACGGGAAAGTGGTGGCGGCATTTCAGTTTGCTTACGGGATCGGGAACCTGGCCATGGGATTTCTGATTGATCGCCTAGGCACCAAAATGGGTTATCTTATCAGCATTGTAGTATGGAGCCTTTCAAGCATAACTCACGCCTTTGCCAGCTCATGGATGCATTTGAGGATCTCCCGGTTTTTCCTGGGGCTTGGCCAGGCAGGGAATTTTCCCTCAGCAGTAAAATCAGTAGCCGAGTGGTTTCCCAAAAAAGAACGGGCATTTGCTACAGGCATTTTTAACGGAGGATCACAATTGGGAATCATCATTGCCGGATTTGTTATACCGGCAGTACTTTTAAAATATGGCTGGCAGGCCTGTTTTTTTGTAACCGGATTGCTGAGCATCATATGGATCGTACTGTGGGTCATCAACTACAAATTGCCGGAGAACCATAAAAAAGTCGATCAGGAAGAACTGGCCTACATCAAATCCGACCAGGATTTTTCACCTGCCTCTGCGGAGAACAAACTATCGCACCTGCAACTGATAAAACACAAAGAAACCTGGGCAGTTGTTGTTGGCAAATTGCTGGCCGATCCTATATGGTGGTTTTATATTTTCTGGGGAGCCAGCTTCTTAAACAAAAAATTCGGCATCAACATCGATCAAATTGCTTTACCTCTGGTGGTAATATATGTAACAGCCTACGCCGGAGGAATATTTTTCGGCGGTCTGTCCTCACGTTTAATCAAAAAAGGGATAAGCGTTGACCGAAGCAGGAAATTAACCTTGCTGATATGTGCCCTTATTGTTTTACCGGTGATGTTTGCCACGCAGGTAGAGAACGGCTGGGTAGCCATTGCTTTCATAGCACTTGCCGCTGCAGGTCATACCGGATGGGCCAACAATGTATTCACGCTTTCATCAGATATATTTCCCGGACAGGCCGTTGGAAGGGTTGTTGGACTGGGTGGCGCGGCCAGCACATTTGGATCTGCCCTGGCTGCTGTAGGCGTAGGCAGTTTATTGCAGGGTGCCCCTGTGGAAGGTTATGTCATACCATTCATTGTCGCCGCTCTGGGTTACATTGTCGCTTTGGGTATCATTCAATTGCTGGTTCCGAATATACAATCGATCAATACGCAAAAATTCAAGAAATAATATTAAGGCTGCCGGAGACAGGAATAATTCCTGAATTATTCGGGCTAATAACCTATAAAAAAACATCCGGGAAGCATGCACAAAACCCGGATGTTTCTGAGTCATGAAAACCCACCCCAAAAAATTATTTACAAAATAACAATCTGATATTCTCCGGTGAATAAATCTTCAGGAGACAAATTAACGATAAAATTCTGTAGAAATTTGGTAGAAAAAAGATTGGTCAATAATTAACAATAGCCACAGATGCACGGATGAATATTTATCATAAATGATCACAAATGGGATCAGTACCTGACGACAGGATGACAGAGCGAAAAAGCGAGGGAGGAGGAAGAGACGGAGTGGCGGGAGGAAAGAAGGACAGAACGAGTACAGGACTACACGGTGGGACGATAAAACAAAATGCAGCTACAGGGAACAACTTTGGCTACAACTAACCCGACCCCGCATCCACTTCGTTTCTGCGGGGCAGGAACACGGGACCCGAGACTCGAGACACATTGCTCCGGGCTCTACGCTCTTTCCCTTCAGTTCAATCACTGGCTGGCGTAATGGTAAAAATATGCTTTCCCTCCCTGTATTTATACTCGATAAGGAGATCGCTAACTTCACAGATCTTTTTAACGATGGCAAGACCGAGACCCAGTGATTTATTATTGTTGCCCCTTCTAAAGCGTTTAAAAACCTCCCCTTCCGGAAATTCGAGTTTATCGCCTTCATTGATCACCCGGAAATGCTTCTCATTGGTTTCAATATATATGGTTGTGGAGGGGTGGGAGTAACGCATGGCGTTTTTAATCAAGTTACGTATCAGAATATCCAGCAATCCGGCATCTATGGTCAGAGTATGCTCTTCATTCAGGTCGGTTTCTATATTGAGTTGTTTCATCTCGGCTATTTCACTGATCTTATCCACATGGCCGCGAATGACTGGCGCCGTGTGTATGGTCTGGATATTCGTGAATTCCTGGTTTTCTATTTGGGTAATCAGGTTCAACGCACGGCCCATCCTTGACAATTGCTGTGTTTCCTCATAAATGGCCTTTAGCTTTTTGGCCTGTTCCGGCTTCAGGTCGTTGGCAGAAAGCAGGGATTCGGTTTTATTATGTATAATGCTAAGCGGAGTTTGTAGCTCATGCGACATGTTCTCCGTATATTCCTTCAGTTGGTAATAATCGTTTTCAATACGCCGGCGCATATTCTCATACAATTGTTTTAACCGGTCGAATTCATAGGTCGAGGTTTTTATATGATCGATAGAACCGGACTTTCCTATTCTGTAAGATGCCATCTGCTTAAGGATGCGCCTGAAAGGAGCGAACAGATAACCCGATAATAAATAATTGACCAGAAATATGGCCAGAACCAACACGATAAAAACAGGCAACACAATTTCGAAAACATCGTCCCTGAAACGATAAAGTTCATCTGCCTCCTTGGTCATCTCCAGTTTATAATGGGTATCATTCACGGTGATATAAGTGGATTTTTTCCTGTAAATATTCTCCCGCTGTGTTTGTTCGTTCATCATTACCGTATCGGTATACACGGGTTGAAAGTCTTCTGGGATAGTGGCTACTTCCCGGACATTGGCAAAATCAGAATCCCTGAATTTGTCCGGATCTTCTTTCAGTTTATGTTCAATAAATCCTTCCATATGCTGAAAACGATTCTCCAATATCCGGTGCATGTGTTGATTTGCTTCGTTCTGGAGAATCTTTGCACTAATGATAAAAGAGATTAAAGTAACCAGCAGGTAGAAAAATAAGGCCTTGGAGAGTAATTTAAATTTCTTCCTTTTCATGTTTCTTCCATTACAAATTTATATCCCATTCCGTACATCGACCGGATATAATCCTTGCCTCCGGCCTGGCTGATCTTACGGCGCAGATTCTTGATGTGGTTGTATATGAAATCAAAGTTGTCGGCCTGGTCTATGTGATCGCCCCATAAATGTTCAGCTATGCTTTCCTTTGTAAGCAACCGGTTTTTGTTGTATATAAAAAACAACAGGAGATCGTATTCTTTTCTTGTCAGCTTCAGCAGAGAATTGTTTACTTTAACTTCCCGTGCATTCAGATCTATTGAAAGCTCATTCATGGTGAACAGATTGGTCCCGCTGTTTAACCTCCTTCTAAGGATGGAACGGATCCTCGCGTTCAATTCCGCCTTATAAAAGGGCTTGGTCAGGTAATCATCCGCTCCCCAGTCCAGTCCCTTCACCTTATAATCAAGCCCGTCTTTGGCCGTAAGAATAAGGATGGCCGTTTCCGGATGTAGTTCCTGAATTTTTGGGATCAGGTCCAGACCATCACCGTCGGGCAAACCCAGATCAAGAATCACCAGATCATAATTGTAAAGTTCGATCTTTTCCTCCGTTTCATGATAGGTGCCGGCAATTTCGGTGATGAAATCATTTTCCTGAAGAAAGCCGGCAATATCACCAGCAAGTTCCTGATTGTCTTCAACGATAAGTAATTTCATCCTTTTCCAGATGTATGTTCCAGCAAATGTAACATTAAAATCTGTAGAAAATTTGTTTATAATCAGTCAATAAAAATGACAAACCCTTATTTTATATCCGCTCCTCCCGTTCAATGGAAGGCCGGGGCTTAGATTAAGTTAAGAATTTTTAAACAAAGTAACAATCAACATGTACAATTCGTTTCAGAAACAGTTTTTATCACTCTTGTATTGGCTTGAAGCTGTTTGATTACATAAACGCATACAAAGAAACAGATCATATGTATAGAAAAAATTATCTGTTCATTGTAATGGTGGTACTTTTCATCGTAAGCTGTGAACAATCGAAACAATTTAAGTACTATATTGAAAACCGTACCACGGATGAGCTTAATGTATATATTGATTACAGCATCAGCGCAAAAGGCATCAGGAGTGCAGATACCCTCTCCATTCCTGCAGGTGAAGAAGAAATGATCTACAGCCATTCAGGGCTGGGAGGATTCTATACGGGCACCATTGAAAATATACGCTTCTCCGGGAAAGATACCCTGAAACAAGAATGGAGAAACCGTGCCCAGAGCGAGGCCAACAAACACTTTTTCCGTCGCAATTCCTGGAAGATCACCTACCGTGGAGATGATACGGAACACTATCGCTTTAGGGTAACGGAAAATGATCTGTCGATGGAGTGAAATAAACAATCCAATCTTAGGTACATTATTTCATAATTATACAATCAATTTGTATCTTTGTTAAAAAGACAATAATATTAAACATACTAAATTTTAACTCATCATGAACTTACAATACATATTGAATAGTAAAGGACAAAAGACTGGAGTATTTATCCCAATAGAAGACTGGGAAAAATTAAAATTATAGTGGAATTTTACCAGGTAATAAAAATACGCATTAATAGGTGCAGACCTAAATCATTTCCTGGATCTTCTCCTTTCTCTTACCAGCAGCACCGCCAGCACCGCAATGATCGCCAGCCACAGATACCGGTCCCAGCAAGATTGTCTGCCGGTTATTTCCTTCCCTTTTCCTTCCTTCTCCTGTGAATCCTTCGCTTTTTGCTGAACAACGGTATCAGTGCTTGTCTGATAAACCGTATCCCGAATGCGCTTCTTTACGATCCGGGTGACAGGGGGTCTGCCCTTTTTCATGCTAATAAGGTCAAAAACGGGATAATCCACGTTGCTGTAATCGTAAACCTTCGAATCCTGAAGTTCTCCATTTTGATAAAACCTCAACCGTATGGCCTGGCATTCGCCGGCACTCAAAACAGTAGTGGTAAGCTCATTTTTCACTGTCTTAATCTGAGAAGCATTTAGCTTCGGTTGAACGGCAAAATTCAGTGTATCGTAAAATTCCCTGTAACCTTCTCTTTTCAGCTTATTGGAACCAAGGCTTATGGCTGAATAAATTTCATGGTGTTCACCGAGGCGCTCCAGCAGTTTGTTGTAAAAGTCTTTCTTCACGGTGCCAAAGAGGTCGGTATAGCTGTAAGGATATAAAAATTTATCGCCGCTTTCATACACATTGGCTGCATCTTTCCAGTATCCCTGAACAAACTGGGTTTCCACATATACAAAGTAGGTCATGTGATGGGTTGCCTTCGCAGTTAAGGCAATAACAAACCAAAATAGTAAAATTGCAAGTCGTTTCATGGTTATTGATTCATCAGTCGGATTGTAAGTGATTGTGCTTTTTCGTATGCCTCAATGGCCTGGTTCGTTGTGTACTTCGTTATATAATCCAGTGCCCTTTGAGGGTCCTCCTTATACAGATTTAAAGCTTTTTCCTCTACCAGGGGTTGCATCCTCAAAGCCTGTTGTTCCATCCTGTCAAATCTTTTTCGGATCAACGGATGATTTTCCTGATAATGTGCATCTACCAGCTTTCCCAGAGCATGAAAAATGCACGAAGCTGTGTTTACATCTGTCTCCCGGTGTTTCCAACGGGGAAAATTCAGGTGCCATGAAGCAAATGAGGCATTGGTAGCTTCGTCACTTATCAATTCGGTTTGGGATTTGCCGGTACGGTAATAGGACTTCTTCATATAAACCTCTGGTATTTCCTGCGTTCCCAAATACCACGGAACGAAAACGCTTTGACAGGGCTGGCCCAGGGCCCTCCATATTACCGTGCCAATATCAACGGGCATGTTACTTCGCTGCTGGATCACAGCAGCCTTATGTGTTGAATAACGGCAAACTGTGTGCGGTGTATGGTGCGGACTATAACGATGATTTTCGGATTTATCCAGACTCGTGCCTTCATAATGATTCCGCAGCACATCCATGATATCTTCCACGGAAAGTTTTTCCTTTGGCCTGAATGATACCGGCATATCTCCCATCTCTGCCCGCTCCACAGATACAGGGAAATTTTTGTTCATAGCTTTAGCCAGGATCCATTGCCGGTGGTTGTTGGAATTGCTGGTATGGTTCTCTTCATCGGCGTAAGCCTCAGCAAAATCAAATTCACCGTCGGTCTCCGGATCATACCACCCTTGCTTTTCAGCATAATCAATCAGATCAGGAGATACCACAAAATTTTCGCGATCCTCCATATCTACCTCCCGAATACTGAAGGTATTGGAAACAACGGCAACCTCATCGTCCCTGACCCGGCGAGCCACATAATGCTTGCCCCTTACCATCTGGAGCTGCCAGGCTTCGTCCGGTCCTACGATATTCAGGTTTCTACCCGAAGGCCGGTAGCCGTATTGATCGATCAGGTCAGCGGCAATCAGCACTGCCTGATGGGCGGTTTTGGCACGTTGGGCCAGAATGATGCGCAACATAAAACCAATGCCTCCATCCACCAGTTGTCCTCTCTTTTCCAGTTCCCCAATAGACCCTTCCTTCGATTTGCATCCGTTGCTTCCAAAAGCTACTCCCCATTCATTAACAACCATATTGGAATATTTCGTGGGCGGACAGGCATCCAGCAAATATGAATAGGTTTCTTGTACCTGGGGAATCTCCAGGCCGGTGACATTTGCCTGAAGATATGCACCCGAGCTGTGTTGCCGCCGGGGAAAATGCCAGAGATAATCAATTTCCATTCCGCTGTCGTCTTCGGTTTTCCCGAATAATATGGACCCGTCCTCAGTGGTATTCTTCCCGGCAATGATCACCGTACAGGAATAAGCCGGCAGTGCTGAAAGGAAAGCCAAAAAAAACAGTACAGGATATATGGCTACGTTACGTTTAAATTTTAACATATTCCAATTGTCAGATTTATTTTCGGAGTTGATTCATAATCTATACAGACAAATTTAATAATAAAATCTACAACATGTCTCTTGGAATGCTTTCGTCCCATGTTTTGCTGAAAACCCTGGTTTCTTCCTCGTAGGCATCCAGTGTGGCACGTATCCTGAAGTGCGTACGGGTTGAAGTAAGTATCGTGCGGGTTATGGTTACCGCTTCCCAGTCATTCCGCTTAAAACCACGGCGACTGGTTACTTCACCACGCAATGTATCGTAATTGTTATTTTTGTAGAAATACATTTCAGTCACATCCTTCTGAATGGCCCAGTTGATATCATCCAGTCTGTATTGGGGATCGTTATTTGTTACATGCAGGCGAACCTCGTTGGTGGCCAGATTGTGTTTTACCTCCCACTCGCGGTGGGAAGGAACAAGCAAAGTAGTTGGGAGTTCTCTCATTTCTCCGGGCTTACCAAGATCCCGCAGATGTTTATCGTTCTCTTTGGGTTTACGCACCGGCATCCAGAGGGTGCTGTTTTCCAGATAAATTTTCAACCGTGCAGGTTCCGGCGGAGGCCAGGCCAGCGGCCAGTATGAAGAGGAAATGGAGAGGCGGATCTGGTTTCCGGCAGGAAATTTCTGGGCTACATAGTTCATATCAATTGTAACCTTGTATTTCCTGTTTTCCTCCAGTTCTTCCGGTTCTTCGTGATTATTACGGTGAGTTAGATTCAATAAGCCGTAGGTAACACGTGTAGCTCTTCCATTGGGTGCCACATCGGAAATCCTCACCGCCACCGTTGCAATGGGCTTGTTGGAAGAGAGCTCCAGTTCCACTTTTGGTGAACCCAGAATTTCAAAATCTTCTTCAAGAGGAAAAGTATCAAAGATCAGGGAACCACCATCCTCTTCCCGCTGATCGCTGGGGAGATCTGTAGATTCGGCATAGGAACACCACTTGCCGGCAAACAATCCTACGCTTAGTGGGCTCTGTATACTGACCTCGGCTTCTGTCCGTTTGCTTATGTCAAAATCCAGTCCGCTGGAGCGGATATTCAAAGGCTTTTCTTCAATATCCGGAGAGGGCCATTCTTCTTCACCCACCCATCTCCCGGGTCTTTTTGCTGAAATAGGAGATACAGTGTCTTTCATCCATGCACGGATCATGGGATCATTCTTCACCCCGGTGTCAATACCTTTAAGCCACTGATCCCACCAGCGCACACACTCATTCAGGAAGTCGATGACCGGTCCCGGGCCTCCCATATGCGGATATTTATGACCCCAGGGACCTATTAAACCTTTCCTCGGAACCTCCAGATTTTCCATCAGGCGGAACACGGCATTGGTATATCCGTCGGCCCATCCGCTGACGGCAAAGACAGGGCAACGAACGGCAGAATAATCTTCGCATACAGACGCATGTTTCCAATATCCGTCCCGCCGCTGATGTTCCAGCCATTTCTTCAACCATAAACCGCTGCCTTCGAGTCGATCAAGCCACATCTCTTTCCACATTTCCCCGACCACTTGGGGATCAGGTGGACAAGAATTATAGGCAAACATGGTAGAGGCCCAGGAAAGGTTATCGGTGAGCAATGCACCTCCCATATAATGCACATCATCGGCATAACGGTCATCCGATGATGCCACGGTGATCACTGCTTTCAATTCCGGTGGCTGTAATGCAGCAATCTGTATTCCGTTAAAACCTCCCCAGGAAATGCCGATCATTCCAACATCACCAGTGCACCAGGTTTGTCCGGCCAGCCACTTGATCACCTCAATTCCGTCATCCAGTTCTTGTTGGAGATATTCATCCCGTAAGACACCTTCAGAATCACCGCTTCCCCGGAGATCAACCCGAACACCTGCATAACCGTACTCTGCAAAATGACCGTGGATCTGATTGTCTCTAAAAGCTTTAAAATCCCTTTTCCGATAAGGAATGTATTCCAATACCGCGGGTACAGGGTTCAGCTCTGCATCTTCCGGCAACCAGATTTTGGCAGCCAGTTGGGTTCCATCCTGCATCGGTATCCATACATTCTCAAGTACGTTAATTTCCATTTCTGTCAATTGCTTTAATCCATTAATAACAAACAAATTTCATGTTCAATATAACCAGGGAAATTCAGGAGGATATCTTAAACATGGAAGGTGTAAAATTAAAACAAAATACGCAGTACATTGAGATAACATAATCTTTTAATAGCATCGGAATTATTTGTCTATAATGTTGGTGTTCCCAAAGCCACAATGGTGAGGCCAATAACCATATCGGAAACCTTGAAATTCCTGGACAGGGCAGATGCTCCATCAACAAACCGGTTGGCCCCATATACGAACAAAACTAAGCCGCCTGTGATCATCAATAAATTTAACATGCTCCAAGATAACACCAAATGATTAAATATCCAACGGGAAGTTTTTTCTATGGAACTAAACTTAATAGAATTTCATTTGTTTCACCTTAAAATATCTTTTTGATATTAATTTGTTGAATTTTTAAAACGTTGCGAAATGGAACTTAAAGAAAAAAAATGCAAACCCTGTGAGGGCGGAACTCCGCCGCTAAAATCCCAACAAATATCTCATTATCTAAATGAATTGAAAACAAACTGGGAAGTTATCGATAACAATACCAAGATACGACAATCTTATAAATTCAAAAATTTCAGGGAGGCGCTGGATTTTGCCAACAAGGTAGGAGAAATTGCCGAAGAAGAGCAGCATCATCCGGATCTACATGTATATTACGGCAAGGTAATCATTGACCTTTCCACTCATTCCATCGGGGGTCTCTCGGAAAACGATTTCATCATGGCCTCAAAGATTGATAACATATAGAGTTTTTGCGTTCCCTATTATAGTTGTTTGTCTATCCCGGGGAGATGCTCCCCGGGAATTTATTTGTTAGCCCGAATTATTCACAAACTACACTTCATTCTTTCGTGAACAATCCAGGCAAACATACAAATTCTTCACGATCTTGATGGGCTTTTCGGGGGTTACTCGTTAAAAAGTCAGGAAAATCTCCCTCTATTCTTTATAAATATTTATTTTTTTTCCTAATTTTGTATGAGCATTTCCGTGTCCGTACACGGATACATTTTAAATCATTTCATAAAAAGCTACGCTATGATTTATTTTGCCAAAGGCTCTGCAAAAGAAGCATTCAGTGAAGAAGACATACAAAACGGATTGTATTCTGCTTTTGAGCAATTGGGTACAAGAAAAAAGGTAATGGCCATTCCTCCCGATTATACCCGCTTTCATTCAAAGGCAGGTTTAATCACTCAACTTACCCATAAATATTTTGGTGAACACCTCACGGATATCCTGCCGGCATTGGGGACTCATGCCCCAATGACCGAAAAGCAGATCAACAAAATGTACAGCGGCCTTCCCCATGATCTTTTCCGCGTGCATGACTGGCGTAATGACATAGTAACCCTTGGAGAAGTTCCCGGCGATTTTGTAAAAGATGTATCAGAGGGAAAGGTAACCTATCCCTGGCCGGCACAGGTCAACAAACGGCTGGCAGAGGGAAATCATGATCTGATCCTGTCCGTTGGTCAAGTTGTGCCCCATGAAGTATCAGGAATGGCCAATTTCAACAAAAACATCTTTGTAGGCACAGGAGGATCGGAAGGCCTCAATAAAAGCCATTTTCTGGGCGCCGCATATGGCATGGAGCGGATGATGGGGCGTGCAGACACACCAGTAAGAAAAGTACTGAATTATGCTTCAGATCATTTTGCGAATCATCTGCCCATCATTTATGTATTGACAGTAATTGGCAAAGACGAAAACGATGAACTGGTTGTCAGAGGTCTGTATATTGGAGATGATATATCCTGTTTTGAGCAGGCAGCAGAACTTTCCCTGAAAGTCAACTTTACCATGCTGGATCAGCCATTGAAAAAAGTAGTGGTTTATCTGGACCCAGAAGAATTTGAAAGCACCTGGCTGGGAAATAAAAGCATCTACAGGACAAGAATGGCCCTTGCCGACGGGGGTGAATTGATCGTTCTGGCACCTGGAGTCAAAAAATTCGGAGAAGACCAGGCCAATGACCGGTTAATCAAGAAATATGGATACGTAGGCACTCCCCGGGTTCTTGAACTGACTAAAAAAAACGATGACCTCAGAGAAAACCTGAGTGCAGCTGCTCATTTGATCCATGGTTCCTCAGAAGACAGGTTTTCCATCACTTATTGTCCCGGTCATCTATCGAAACAAGAGATTGAATCGGTGAATTTCCATTATGCCGATCCGGATGAGATGTTGAAGAAATATCCGCCTGACCGGATGAAAGAGGGCTTCAACCGGATGGAGGACGGAGAAGAAATTTACTACATCTCCAATCCCGGACTTGGATTATGGGCGTGGAAAGCAAAATTTCAGGATATATAAGATGAAAATTGTTGCTGACAATAAAATACCTTATCTCAAAGGAGTACTGGAACCATACGCCGAAGTGGTGTATAAACCCGGTTCACAAATCAGCAACCGGGATATCAGGGATGCAGATGCCCTGTTCATCCGAACCCGCACCAAATGCAATGAAAGCCTTCTGAAAGGTTCGAGGGTGAAATTTATTGCTACGGCAACCATTGGTTTCGACCACATTGACCGGGCATACCTCAGCAGACAAAATATAACCTGGACCAATGCCCCAGGCTGTAATTCCTCTTCGGTACAGCAATACATTGCCTCCGTGTTGGCTATGCTTGGTGATTCCATACCGGAGAAGCTTACTTTGAGCATTGTGGGTGCAGGAAATGTGGGAACAAAAGTGGAAAAACTGGGCCATATTCTGAATATGAAGGTGCTACTGAACGACCCTCCCCGGGAAAGGGCAGAAGGTGGAACACACTGGAGCTCTTTCGAAGAAATATTGAAGCGTTCGGATATCATTACCCTGCATGTACCACTAAATACGGGAGGTAAAGATAAAACGCATCATATAATCAGCGAAGAGGTTCTCGGCAGGATTCCAACCGATACTATTCTGATCAACACCTCAAGGGGTGAAGTAGTTGACAATTCAGCATTGAAGCAGGCTTTGTACAAAGGCAAACTGAAAACGGCCGTTTTGGATGTATGGGAAAATGAACCGGACATTGACCGGGAGTTGCTAAGTCAGATAAATTTTGGGACTCCTCATATTGCAGGATACTCAAGGGACGGCAAAGCAAATGGCACAGCACAAAGTGTAAGGGCAATAAGCCGTTTTTTCGGCCTTGGTCTTGACAATTGGTATCCCTCCGAAATTGAACCACCTCAAAATTCGGTGATCCGGATGAATACGTCGGGGAAAACTTCCCGGGAAATTTTGTTTGAGGCCATAAAGGCCACTTACAATGTGAGGGAGGATGATCTTCGCCTTAGGAGGAGTCCGGATACGTTTGAAAAACAAAGGGGAAATTATCCTGTCAGAAGGGAATTCCATGCCTACAGGCTGGAAACAGATGGGCATCTATCTGATTCCACCAGGCAGAAACTCACGGAGCTTGGATTTCAGGTGATTCCGGTAAGAAAAAAAGACAGGAAACCCCTCTCCTGAAATATCCGGTTCAAAAGTTATTAAGACATTCAATCATTATATGACAAAAAATAAAAAAAAGACGCATATGGAACGAAAAGCAGACATAGGATTAATTGGCCTGGCGGTAATGGGTGAAAACCTTGTCCTGAACATGGAAAGCAAAGGATTCACCGTAGCAGTGTATAACCGTACCGTCGAGAAAGTGGATAATTTTGTAAACGGAAGGGGCAAAGACAAAAACATCATCGGCACCCGTTCCCCGGAAGAACTTATTCAGTCGCTTAAGCGGCCACGAAAAATCATGATGCTTGTAAAAGCAGGCAAGCCTGTCGATAAGCTGATAGACACTTTGGTTCCGCTCCTGGATGAAGGTGATATACTTATTGACGGCGGAAATTCTCACTTCCCGGACACCATCAGACGAACCGAATATGTGGAAAGCAAAGGGCTGCGTTACATCGGAACCGGTGTTTCCGGAGGTGAAGAAGGTGCCCTCAAAGGGCCATCCATCATGCCGGGCGGAACCAATGAAGCCTGGGAACATGTTAAACCCATCTTCCAAAGCATTGCTGCCAAAGTGGAAGACGGGAGTCCGTGCTGCGAATGGGTAGGAGAAAACGGAGCCGGCCATTTTGTTAAAATGGTTCACAATGGTATCGAATATGGCGACATGCAGATGATATGCGAAGCATACCAGATAATGAAAATGTATCTGGGTATGAGCAATGATGAGATGAGCCAAGTATTCAAAGAATGGAATGAAGGAGAGCTGAACAGCTATCTCATTGAAATCACCGGTAATATACTGGGGTATAAGGATGAAAACGGTGAACACCTCATTGATAAGATTCTTGATACTGCAGGACAGAAAGGTACCGGAAAATGGACAGCCATTGAATCACTCAATCACGGTATACCCCTCACTCTGATCGGAGAAGCAGTCTACGCCCGATTCCTGTCTGCTCTGAAAGAATCAAGAGTAGAGGCTTCCAAAGTCCTAACAGGTCCTGAACCCAAATTTAAAGGCGATAAGAAAGCCTTCATCGAAAATTTGAGAAAAGCACTATATGCATCCAAACTCATATCATACGCTCAGGGCTTTACCCTGCTGCGCTCCGCTGCTGAAGAATACAACTGGAACCTCGATTACGGCGCCATAGCTCTTATGTGGCGGGGAGGTTGTATTATCCGCTCCATCTTCCTCGGAAAGATCAAAGAAGCATTCGACAAAAATCCCCAACTGAACAATCTGCTTCTTGACGAATTCTTCAAGGAAAAGATCGATGTCGGACAGGATGGATGGAGAAAGGTAACCGCAGAAGTCATTCAGAACGGAATACCGGTACCGGCTATGACTTCGGCATTGTCCTATTACGACGGCTACCGCTCTGATCGTCTGCCGGCCAACCTGCTTCAGGCCCAGAGGGATTACTTCGGAGCCCACACCTACGAACGGGTAGACAGGCCAAGGGGAGAATTTTTCCATACCAACTGGACCGGAGAAGGAGGCACGACCACTTCGGGTACGTATACAGCTTAAGGCCAATTCGACTCTTAATGAACAGCTTATTAGTTATAAGTAGTGAGTTATGAGTAGTGAGTTATGTATAAGCATTATTATCAAGTAGGTAGATCACACCTACTCACTACTCATTACTCACTACTAGTTGCTTACTACCATTTCCCCGTCTTCTTCTCCTCCGGTTTGGGATAACCCTTCAATGCTTCCAGATTATCATCTATTTCCTGCCTGGGCAGTTCATAATCTTCCAGCTTGCCATCCAGATATTTTTCATAACCGGTAAGATCCATATATCCATGTCCACTGAAATTGAACAAGATGGTCTTTTCTTTGCCTTCTTCCTTAGCTTTTTTAGCCTCCTGGATGGTAGCCGCAATGGCATGCGTCGTTTCGGGAGCAGGTATAATGCCTTCGGTACGGGCAAACAACATACCAGCCTCATAACTTTCTATCTGATGGATGGATCGGGGAGCCATCAACCCTTCCACAATACACTGGCTGACCAAAGGAGATATCCCATGATACCTCAGGCCCCCGGCATGAATCGGCGGCGGGACAAAATTATGCCCCAATGTAAACATGGGCAGTAAAGGCGTCATCTGGGCGGAATCCCCATGATCATAAAGGAAGGGAGATTTTGTGATTGTAGGGCATGAAGCAGGCTCTGCCGGGATGATGTCTATCTGGTCGCCATGAATCTTATCCCTGACGTAGGGGAAGGCAATCCCTGCAAAATTGCTGCCTCCACCGGCACAGCCTATAATTGTATCCACTTTCTTTTCACCTGCTTCCTTCAGTTGTTTCTGAGCTTCCAACCCTATGATGGTTTGATGGAGCATAACGTGATTCAATACGCTTCCCAGGGAATACCTTGTTTGACCCGTTTTGTCGGCCACAGCCTGTTCTACTGCTTCACTGATGGCAATGCCAAGGCTCCCGGGGGTATCCGGATACTTTTCAAGAATTTTTCTCCCCGTTTCGGTTTCCTCGCTGGGACTTGCCACACAATTACCCCCCCAGGTGCGCATCATAATCTTACGGAAAGGTTTCTGATCGAAGCTGATCCTTACCATGAAGACTTTTATTTCCAGACCCAATAAAGCACCCGCATAACTGAGGGCGCTTCCCCACTGCCCGGCACCGGTTTCGGTGGTAATGCGTTTAATGCCATATTCTTTATTATACCATGCCTGTGCTACGGCAGTATTGGGTTTATGACTGCCCGGGGGCGATACACTTTCGTCCTTGTAGTAAATCTTTGCCGGTGTATCCAAAGCTTTTTCCAGGTGAATGGCCCGGTGAAGCGGTGTAGGCCGCCAACGCAGCAACAATTCCAACACCTTTTCGGGAACATCGATCCATCGTTGTGTACTTACCTCCTGCTCAATGATATTCTCGGGAAATACCGCTTTTAACTGATCAGGGGTTACGGGGTTGCCGTCAGGACCCAAATAGGGTTCCATCGGTGAAGGAAGATCCGCAACAAGGTTATACCATTGCTTTGGAATATCCTCTTCATTCAATAAAACTTTTTTCTTGAAAGCCATAATCTAATACTTAATTTATGTCAGTTAGAAATTAATTTTCTTAATTGCCTTTATATAATTCAAAATTCAGATACCGAATTCCTCGGAGGATAATCCAGACTATAATGCAATCCCCTGCTTTCCTCAAGATTTTGGGCCATTTTTATGACCAGGTACCCCACATTGATGAGGTTTCTCAATTCACACAATTGTTGGGATAAAGTGGACTTTTTATAGAGCGCTTCAGTTTCCTGATTTATGATTTCAAGTCGTTTCATTGCCCTTTCAAGACGAAGGTTTGAGCGGACAATGCCCACATAGTTGCTCATAATCTGTTGCAGCTCTTTGATATTCTGAGTGATCATCACCATTTCCTCCGGATAGGTGGTACCTGAATAATCCCACTCGGGAATGTCTTCCTGAAAATTCAGTGAATCCACTTTTTCCGCAGAATCTTTTGCTGCACGATCCGAATAAACAGCGGCCTCCATCAAAGAATTGGATGCCAGCCTGTTGGCTCCATGAAGGCCGGTACAAGAACATTCTCCTATGGCATAAAGCCGATGTATTGAGCTCCTCCCATTTTTATCCACCTTGACACCTCCGCAGATATAATGCGCAGCAGGAGTTACAGGAATATAATCCTTCGTAATATCAATGTTCAGGCTTAAACATTTTTGGTAAATATTCGGAAAGTGATGCTTTAATTTCCCGGAATCCAGATGCGAACAGTCAAGAAAAACATGTTCATCCCCCCGCTTCTTCATTTCTTTATCTATGGCTCTTGCCACAATATCTCTGGGTGCCAGGCATCCTCTTTCATCGTAATGTTTCATGAATCCCTTACCGTCTGTAGTGCGCAATAAAGCACCAAACCCACGAAGTGCTTCGGTTATTAAAAATGCAGGTCGTTCTCCGGGATTATACAGTGCGGTGGGATGAAACTGAATAAATTCCATGTTTTCCACGATCGCCTTTGCCCTGTAAGCCTTTGCAATACCATCACCTGTGGCTATACATGGATTGGTAGTGGTTTCATACAAATTTCCCACGCCTCCGGTTGCGATGACCGTAACTTTGGAAAGGAAAACCGTTACTTCGGAAGTTGCCAGGTCCATCACGTAAGCCCCATAACATCCAATATCCGGATCCTTTCTGGTAACTCTTCTTCCCAGATGATGCTGGGTAATCAGGTCAACCGCAAAGTGATATTCCAGGATCTCAATGTTGGAATGGTTCCTGATCTGCTGAACCAGCTTGTTTTGAATCTCCTGGCCGGTATGATCCTTATGATGCAGCACCCGTGGATTGGAATGACCTCCCTCTTTCCCGAGATCATATCCACTCGCTTCGTTCCGGTCAAATTTTACTCCCCATTCAATCAGTTGTTGTATCTGCGAAGGAGCCTCTTTTACAACCATCTCGACCACTTCGCGGTCACATAAACCATCCCCGGCCTCAAGGGTATCCTGAATGTGCTTTTCGTAACTATCAGGAGGGTACATTACTGAGGCAATACCACCCTGTGCATATTTGGTGTTTGTTTCCGCGAGCTGTGTTTTGGTAACCAGCGCTACGCTCCCTTTGTCAGCAACCTTCAGGGCATAAACCAAACCCGCTATACCGGTCCCAATAACAAGAAAATCAAATTGTCTTTGCATAAACATACATTTATGGAAAACACAATTACAAAGATAATGATTTAAATGATCTTTACAGAAAATTCCAAAAAATCTAAAATATTATCATGCGGTATATTACGAAAATTTATAATTTTGCACAAAGTTAACGGTAAGATGAATATTTATTCTCATTACTGCATAAGCTGCATTTTAAAAAGGAAAAATGAACCGGGATGTACCTAATGAAGAAAGTTATGGCCAGCACATTGAAAGGGTCACGCCATAGCGTGGCCTTTTTAAGTATTGCAAAACCAAATGGAACCGGGATAATTTAACAGGAACGCTTTCATCCAATCAACATAAAACAAGGGATTGACCTATGAAAATTCTGAAGTTTGGAGGAACCTCGCTCGGAACACCTCAGCGAATCCGGAAAGTAGCGGAGATCATAAACGATGGATCGCCCAAGATGATCGTACTATCTGCATTTTCGGGCACAACCGATGCTCTGGAAGATATAACCAACTATCTTTCCAAGGATAACAAGGATGCAGCGCGGGAAATAACAGCAGAGCTGGAGAGAAAATACAGAAAAATAGCGGGAGAACTATACAGTACTGAAGAATACCAAAATAAAGCCCTGGGAATGATTCAGTCTCATTTCGATTATATCAGGTCCTTCTTCAGTAAATCCTATTCCACACCGCAACAGAAATCCATCATGGCACAGGGGGAACTGATCTCCTCAGCCATGTTCCAGTATTACCTGGAAGAGTGCCAAATTGAGTCGATTCTTTCGCCTGCATTAAACTTTATGAGAATCGACAAAAATGAAGAGCCAGATGAATTTTATATCAGGGAGAACCTGGAAAGGGAATTGTCTGCCTATCCGGATAACAAGCTTTTCATTACCCAGGGATACATCTGCCGGAATGCATTCGGTGAGGTGGACAATCTGAAGCGGGGAGGGAGTGATTACACCGCTTCATTAATCGGGTCAGCCATCAATGCTGAGGAAGTCCAGATCTGGACTGATGTTGACGGCTTTCACAACAACGATCCCAGATATGTGGAAAACACCTCGGTCATTCGCAATCTCTCCTTTGATGAGGCAGCAGAGCTGGCCTATTTTGGGGCCAAAGTTCTGCATCCTGCCAGCGTGCTCCCCTGTAAACTGAAAGAAATACCTGTGCGACTTAAAAATACACTTAATCCTACAGATGAGGGAACCCTCATAACCAATGAATCACAAAAGAAAGAGATCAAGGCCGTTGCAGCAAAGGATGGTATTGCGGCAATCAATATAAAATCGAACAGGATGCTGCTGGCTTATGGCTTCATCAGGAAAGTGTTTGAAGTATTTGAAGTGTACAAGACATCGGTGGATGTGATTACCACATCGGAAGTAGCCGTTTCGGTTACCATTGACAAACTGGATTATCTCGATCAGATTGTCAGCGATCTGAAAAAATACGGAACGGTAGATATGGATCACGATCAGAGCATCATCTGTGTGGTCGGGAACCTGATGGCCGATGAAAAAGGAATTGTCTATAAGATCTTTGATGCCCTGAGCGAAGTTCCGGTAAGGATGATCTCCTACGGAGGAAATCAGTATAATGTGACCATCCTGGTGAATACAAAAGACAAACTTCAGGCATTGAATGCACTAAGCAACAATCTTTTTAATGATGAACACTGAATTGATCAAAAAACATCTGGATTATATTGAAACTCCATCCTATTTTTATGATATGGAGTTGCTGCATAAAACGCTTTCCCAAATAAACAAAATTAAGGAACGCTATGGTTATCATGTGCATTATGCACTAAAGGCCAATTCGAACGACAGGATTCTAAGGACAATCAGTAATTATGGTTATGGTGCAGATTGTGTTAGCGGGAATGAGATCCTGAAAGCCTTGGAAACCGGTTTTCCGAGAGAGGGAATTGTTTTTGCAGGGGTTGGCAAAGCGGATTGGGAGATCGATCTTGGCCTGGATCATAACATCGGATTCTTTAACTGTGAATCGATCACAGAAATAGAGGTGATCAATGAAAGGGCTTCATTGAAAAACAAAAAAGCCCGTATCGCACTCAGGATTAATCCCGAGATAAATGCAAACACCCATCATTACATCACAACCGGGATTGAGGAGAACAAATTTGGAATCAACAGGGAAGACCTGCCCAAAGTGGTGGAAACCTGTAAAAATTTACATCACATTCAGTTAAGAGGGATCCATGTTCATATCGGCTCGCAGATAACCGACATGGACGTCTTTAAAAGTCTATGCCTGCGTATGAATGAAATACAGGACTTTTTCAGAAGAGAGCATATCGGCTTAACTGACATCAATGTAGGAGGGGGCTTGGGATTAAACTACGAGCATCCGGAGGACCAATCTATACCTAACTTCGAATCCTATTTCAGTATCTTCCGGGAGTTTCTCAGTTTTCAACCCGACCAGCAGCTTCACTTTGAGCTGGGCCGGTCTGTAACAGGTCAATGCGGTGTGTTGCTTACCAAAGTATTGTACGTTAAAGAGGGGGTAAACACAAAATTTGCGGTGGTGGATGCTGGCATGACTGAGCTTATAAGGCCTGCACTATATCAGGCCTACCATAAAATTACCTCCCTGACCAGCCAAAAAGCCCCACAAAAATACGATGTGGTGGGTCCCATATGCGAATCTTCCGACTATTTCGGAAAGGCAGTGGAATTACCGGAGCTTCAGAGAGGTGATATCCTGGCGATTCATACCGCCGGTGCTTACGGAGAAGTGATGCGTTCGAACTACAACCTGAGAAATCATTTAAAATTTTATTATTCAGAGGACTTTATTGAAGCAAAGAAAATCTAGCTTCATCTAAAGCAAAATATTGAATTTTATATACTTTTGAGAATTGAAATATACGCTGTTTCTTGCTTTCAATAGAAACAGACCCAAGCCTTACAAATGCTAAACATAGAAACATTTAAATTACAAATAACAAGCACCCAGCCTGCCGGCTGGCAGGGTGCTTTAAATACATAGCATTTCAAAATCTTATAAACCAGACGAAAAGTATGGCTCAGGAAGACCTTTTTAAGAAGATCATTGCGCATGCCAAGGAATATGGTTTCATCTTTCAGTCGAGTGAAATATACGAAGGGCTCAGTGCCGTATACGACTATGGACAGAACGGGGCCCAGCTAAAGAACAACATCAAGCAGTACTGGTGGGATGCCATGGTGAAGCTTAACGAGGATATCGTCGGGCTGGATTCGGCCATATTCATGCATCCCGATATATGGAAAGCCAGCGGTCACCTGAGCGCTTTCAACGATCCCATGATCGACAATAAGGATTCGAAAAAACGATATCGTGCCGACGAACTGATTGAAGACTATATTGCCAAACAACAGGCCAAGCTTGATAAAGAAATTGCCAAAGCCCAGAAAAAATTTGGGGAGGAGTTTGACGAGGAAAAGTTTGTCAACACGAATCCACGGGCGCAAAAGTACAAGGAAAAAATTGACAATACCCACAGCCGCCTGATCCAGGCGCTGGAAAACGATAATCTGAAGGCTCTCGGTCAGCTCATTCAGGAATGCGACATTGCCGATCCGGTTTCAGGATCCAAAAACTGGACAGAGGTGCGCCAGTTCAACCTGATGTTTGAGACGCAGCTTGGTTCATTGAGCGACGGGGCCAATAAGATCTATCTGCGCCCGGAAACAGCCCAAGGAATTTTTGTCAATTACCTCAATGTTCAGAAAACGGGCAGAATGAAACTGCCCTTTGGCATTGCCCAGATTGGAAAAGCTTTCCGCAATGAGATCGTAGCCCGGCAGTTCATCTTCCGGATGCGGGAGTTCGAACAGATGGAAATGCAGTATTTTGTCCGGCCCGGAGAAGAGATGAAATGGTTTGAATACTGGAAAAACGTGCGGGATAAATGGCACAAGGCCCTGGGTATCGATGAGAACATGTTCCGCTTCCATGAGCACGACAAGCTGGCCCATTATGCCAATGCCGCCTACGACATTGAATTCGAGTTCCCCTTTGGTTTCAAGGAGCTGGAAGGCATTCACTCCCGCACCGATTTTGACCTTTCGCAGCATCAGGAATACACCGGCAAGAAAATTCAGTATTACGACCCGGAGCTCGACAAAAGCTATGTCCCCTATGTGGTGGAAACTTCCATTGGTCTGGACCGGATGTTCCTGGCCATATTAACAGCAGCCTATCATGAAGAGCAAGTGCCTAAAGAAAACGGTAAATCCGAAGAACGGATAGTGTTGAAACTTCCTCCTGCCCTTGCACCAATCCAACTGGCTGTTTTGCCACTGGTGCGCAAAGACGGGCTACCCGAAAAAGCCCGTGAGATCATCGACAGCCTGAAGCTGGATTTCATCTGCCAGTATGAGGAAAAAGACAGCATTGGCCGCCGCTACCGAAGGCAGGACGCCATCGGCACCCCCTACTGCATCACCATCGACCATCAAACCCTGGAGGATGACACGGTCACCATCCGCGACCGCGATACGATGGAGCAGGAGCGGGTGAAAACGGATCAACTGGGAAAAATTCTGGACAGGAAGGTGAATATGAAGCATTTGTTGAAGGAGCTATCATAACCAGATAATGGCAGAGAAAAGAAAAAAGGTGCTTATTATAACGTATTACTGGCCGCCAAGTGGGGGTATAGGTGTACAGCGTTGCCTTAAATTTGCTAAATACCTCAGACATTTCGGATGGGAACCCATTGTCTACACAGCAAAAAATGCCCTCTATCCATTTATTGATGAAGGCAATTACAAAGATGTCCCCGAAGACCTTACCGTGATCAGGAAGAAGATCATTGAACCGTTTGCACTGTATAAAAGACTAACAGGCAGGAAACGTGATGAACCCATGAACAATCCTCTTCATGTCCGAAACCGAAAAACAAGCTTCATTGAGAACTTTTCCATTTGGATTAGGGGTAACTTTTTCATACCAGATGCACGGGCGCTTTGGGTAAAACCTTCTATAAAGTTTCTTAAAAAATATGTAAAGGAAAATCCTGTAGATGCCATTCTTTCAGATGGCCCACCACACACCAATACATATATCGCAACAAAACTCGCTCAAAAAACAGGCATTCCTTTCCTGGCAGATTTTCAGGATCCATGGACACAGATAGATTATTATAAATTGCTGAAGCTAACCAATTGGGCGGACAAACGTCATAAGAAAAAAGAACAGGAAGTATTTAAAACAGCTGACAAAATAACCATAGCCAGCCCAACATGGGGGAGACAGTTAGAAAAAATCGGCGCCAACAATGTTTCCATCATATACTGGGGATACGACGAAGATGATTTTGCCCATAGGGAACAAAAGAAGGACAGCTATTTTTCATTTACCCATGCAGGGCTGCTCGGTTTTGACCGCAAACCCGACACTTTTTTCAAGGTATTGAGAGATTTGAAAAAAGAGAAGGACGGATTCAAAAGGGACCTGCGACTTCGGCTTGCCGGCATGGTAGATTATTCGGTCCACGAAGCAATAAAGCAATACAACCTGGAAGATAATACGGAATATCACGGTAACCTGAGCAGGGAAGAAGCTCTGGATCTGACCATGAATTCAACTATATTGCTTTTGCCTTTAAATAAGGCGGAAAATATAAAAGGCCGCATACCAGGGAAGCTCTTTGAAAATCT
>CAYNPZ010000043.1:0-4753 GCA_964399175.1 uncultured Bacteroidales bacterium
CTTCTCTGATCTTTCAGGAATCGCGTTTTAATCCTACAGCCAGATCATGGGCCGGCGCTTATGGACTAATGCAGCTGATGCCGTCGGTAATCAGGAGGTTTGATGTGAATAACAAGTCTTCACCACAGCAGAATGTTCGTGGGGGAGTGGAATTTCTCGAATGGCTGGAAGAGCAGATTAAGAAACAGGGTATTAAAGATGAGGAAGAAAAGCTTAAATTTGTACTGGCCGCCTATAATGTAGGGCTGGGGCATGTTCTTGACGCCAGAAGACTCACGGAAAAATATGATGGCAGCCCGGATAAATGGGAAAATGTAAGAGAATACATATTGAAAAAATCAAACCCCGAATATTACAGGGATGAAGTGGTATATTACGGTTATGCCCGGGGAATAGAGACCTATAACTATGTAGAGCAGATTCTGGACCGCTACGAGCACTATAAGAATATTATTGAGGAGGGCTAGAAAAACAGGAAAAGCCTGAGCGGCTAAACACATTTAAAATAGGTATTCCAAAGGAGCCCATGTAAAAGAGCAGCTTTGTTTTTACAGGGAATGTTTTTTTATATTCCTGTGCAGTTCAATAAACTCTGAAAGGATCATTGCGGTAGCACCCCAGATTTTTAAATGTTTGTAATGATAATAGGGTGCCTGAATACACCGCTCATTTTCGTATATATTATCATTGCTTATCAAGCACTCCGGATGAATGAGGCTTTTCAGCCTGACGGAAAATATTTCTTCCACCTCTTTGGGGTCTTGTTCAAAAACCGGATCTGAATCCAATACCCCAACCACAGGATGCACACAGTAATTGCTTACCGGTATATATAACGGGGTGAGTTTACCGATTACTTTAATACGCTCCGGGGAGATACCGATTTCTTCCTCAGTTTCCCTTAATGCTGTAAATGTAAGATTATTGTCATGAGGTTCATACTGACCTCCGGGAAAACTGATTTGTCCACTGTGAGTTCCATTATATGTTGATCTTCTTATTAGAATGGTATAATACTCATTGTCCTGATTGTATAATAATATGAGCACTCCCGCATACTTTATTTCCCCTTTTACAGGTGTATCAGGCAGGTTCCTTGCCGCCGGAGCCATCTTGTATTGTGCCCTTTTGCCCGGCAATTCCCCGGCCAGAAGTGTTTCAACCGTTCTGTAATATTCTGAAAATGTCATTACGCTTTCCCTCTTTCCTGTCCTCTTTAGGCTTATTTCTTAGTATGAAAAACGATAATTTGTTTAAACTTGTGAAAAGGGGCAAGATCGTATTTCGAAATTGCCCCCTGGATTTTTTATATACAGATTTCAATTGATGGGGAAAGTTTAAAACAGATTTTATTGTTTAATTACTTTGAAACCTGCCAATTTGTTCAAGATCCTGAAAAATCTGCAGAGTATTGTTTGTACAGATTGATGTGTGCCGTAGCCATGGCCTCCCAGCTGTATTTTTCAACAATCAGTTTATTGGCCTCCCGGCCAAGTTTGGCTCTGTATTCGTCGTCCTTTAGCAACCTGATGATGCTGTCAGCAAATTCATCAGAATCTTCAGGATTGATAAGAATTCCATTTTTTTCATGGGTAATAACATGTTTAATTCCCCCGAATTTTGAGGCCACCACAGGTGTTCCGCAGGCCATGGCTTCCTGGGACGTCATACCAAAAGGTTCAAAGGTTGAAGGCAGGACAAACAATTCTGCCTGCTGATAATACTGAACCAGCTTTTCATCAGGGACGTAACCAATAATTTGAACCCTGTCCATATTTTTTTCACTGATGATCTCTTTCATCTTGTTGAAAACCGATTTTTCCCTGGGCTTGGGATTTGGAGATCCCCCGCCAATAACAAGATGAATATCGTCTATTTCTTTTCTTACCTTGTCAAATGCATACAATAGCAAATCGTGTCCTTTATTGGTGTCAATCCGGCTCAGACAGAATATGTATTTGTCCGGCAGATCGGTTTCTTTCTTCAGTTCTTCTTCCGTTGGTATATGATAGGTATGGATGTTCACTCCCGGAGGAATGATCTTAATGTTTGAAGCCTCATAGTCATACAGCTCATTGAGTTTTTCCTTTTGAACGTTGGAAGTAAGCGTTTGGGCATTCACTGATTTGAATATCCGAAGCTCTTCATTGATCCGCTTTTCGAAGTTGAATTTTTCTTCCATTTCTTCAGGGTCACCACCCATCTGGTCTTTTTTCCAGGCACCTAAGCTATGTGCAGTGAAAAATACCGGCTTATTAAATGCTTTTGCCACGTCAAGAGCAACGATACCCGCATCCACATAATGTCCGTGATAAAGGTCGTAATCCAGATCATTATCTTTGATGAACTGTATCATATTTTCTGAAAGCTCAGGCAACACATCGTAAATGAATTCTTTGGGTATAAATTCCCATGAGCCGGCGGGAATACTGATAACCCGAACATTAGGATGACCGGGTACCGGATCTATTTGTTTTCTCGATTTGTCAAACCACCGGGTAAAGATGTCCACCTTGTAACCTTTATTCCCTAAGGCTTTGGATAATTCGAGTACATATACCACCTGGCCGCCCGTATCGGTCTGTCCAAGCTGGGGAACAGGGTCAAAATATCCATGGGTACTGAGCATTGCGATGCGGTTGATCTCTTTTTTTTGAGCCATATATATCATGTTTTAAGTTCGTAATCTTTTGAAATAATTAAGTCGGCTTTTTCACTTTGCTTAATGATGATCTCATGTTCAATCTTCAGAATTTTTTCCAGGAACTCATCCTGTTTTTCACGGCTTCTTTCCGCCCTGGTTTCTTTAGTGTCAAAGTAATTCCTTGCTATGAAAACCCTTTTGTGTGCATTTTCGAGTGCAGTAGTATAGGTTCCTTCAGCAATAACAACCTTGATGCCTTCCACGTTAACCGTTTCATTTTCTATCTTGTCTTCTTCAAAGTATACTAGGGGTTTCTCAATTTTATCCTTACCTTCAATTGCATCCTTAAGGTTCTGATCCAACAGATCAAGCTTGACTTCTGAGGTACCCACCCAATTGATGTCTTTTCCCCTCATCTTTGCATTGCTTTTCGGGGGATAATGAAAGTAGTCATCCTGTTGAAATATGAATGATTTGATTCCGTGCTTTTCCAGTTCCTGTCTTAAGCTTTCCGCGGTTTCTGATTTTCCGCTACCCGATTCACCGGCAATGGTGATGGCATACCTTCCATCCCGTTGTTTGATTTCGGGTAAAACCACTTCCGCTACCTGTCTGGCTGCTCTGATGTGGTGGTCTTTGATAACTAGTTTATCGCCTCTCATAATTTCAGTGTTTTATTTGTTAAATTTTTGCATTCAACTTATATAATCGAATTTTATGATAATTTGTTCAAAATTCAATTGAATCGGATCGTCTTGATGGGGTTGATCTTGGCTATAAGATACGATGGAATTACCAGCATTATGACGGTAACAAACAAACTTCCGGCATTAAGCATTATGATATGCAATATACTGAGGTTGATGGGTACGGTTTCAAGGTAATAACTGGCACTATCCAGTTTGACCAACCCAAAATATTCCTGGATAAGGCACACGATGATACCGATCAGATTACCCCAGAGCATTCCTTTTCCTATGAGAAAAGATGAAAGATAAAGAAAAATTTTCCGTATGTTCCAGTTTCTTGATCCCATGGCTTTAAAAAGTCCGATCATATTGGTTCGTTCCAGGATAAGGATCAACAGGCCGGAGATCATATTGAACCCGGCCACCGCCAGCATTAGTATAAGAATAACCCATACATTGATATCGGTAACATTGAGCCAGTCAAATATCTGGGGATATTTTTCGGTAATGCTTTCCACCCTCATTTTAGTGCCATCCGAGAGAAGCGGATAAGTATAATTGTTGCGTATGAAAGAAGTCATTCCGGGTATCTTGTCGAATTCTTCAATCAGTACTTCAAATCCGCTAATCTGGTTCTCATCCCAGTTGTTGAGACTTTGAACATGTGCAATATCCCCAAGAATGAATTGCTGATCAAATTCCTGCAGACCTGTGTCGTAGATACCTGCTATTTTAAACCTTCGCATTCTTGGCGGATCTTCCACAAAGTACATTCCCACATAATTGCTGGTATCCAGTTTTAAAAGATCCGCGAGGTATTTTGAAATAAGGATGTTGTTTGTTGTAGCCGTGTCAGAGATCTGTAATACCTGCCCTTCTACCATGTTTTTCCGGAAGAAATCCCATTTGAAATCAGGTCCGACTCCTTTCAGCACTGCACCCTGGATGTTTTCTTTTGTTTTCAGGATTCCGGCCTTGATGCCAAAAATTTGTATATGCTCAATTCCGTCAACCGTGTCAATCTCAGGATAAAAGTTTTGATTCTTGTCAATGGGGACGGTTTCAAAAGAAGTATTGGTGTCATGGTTAACAATTTGAATATGTGAACCAAATCCAATAATTTTTTCACTTATCTCCGATTTGAAACCGGTAACGATGGCCACAGAAAGAATCATTACAGCCAGACCCATTGCAATGCCAACAACGGCAATGGATACAATGGGCTTGGAAATCTTTTTATCGTCTGATTTCTCGGAATATAATCTCCTTGCTATGTGTAACTCTGTGTTCAACGCCGAATGGTTTCCCGCAAATGTATCAAAATTATCTCGTTTGTCTTTTGTGTAAATTGGCAATATATTTTTATTAAATTGAATTTATGGATGTTATTGTGCAAAATTTTGTTCTTCTCTTTCTAACC
>CAYNPZ010000043.1:4853-6651 GCA_964399175.1 uncultured Bacteroidales bacterium
GAATTCAAACCATAATTTATATATTTATCCTGCCAAAAACATTCTATTATGCGGAGTTTAATCATTCTGTCAGTTGCTATTTTGATGGTTATATGCTCATGTGCCCCAAAGAAAAAAGGTATCATAATCGGTTCCGAACGTACAGAACAATATCTTCCCCGGTTGGAAGGCAAAAGGGTAGCCGTAGTGGCCAATCATACCTCATTGGTAGATTCGGTACACCTGGTGGATACTTTGTTGTCAGAAGGAGTTCGGATACAGCGGATATTCAGTCCTGAACACGGATTCAGGGGAGATGCCGGAGCCGGTGAGGGGGTAAAGAGCTATGAGGATGAAAAAACCGGTTTGCCGGTGGTATCCCTTTATGGTGCGCGAAAGAAGCCAAAACATGAGGATTTGAAGGATGTTGATGTGGTGATATTTGATATCCAGGATGTAGGCGTACGGTTTTATACCTATATATCAACCATGCATTATGTGATGGAGGCATGTGCAGAGACCAACACAGATTTTATGGTGTTGGACCGGCCCAATCCCAATGGATTTTATGTTGACGGACCCATTCTGGACACCCGGTTCCGTTC
Source organism: uncultured Bacteroidales bacterium (assembly GCA_964399175.1). Classification (GTDB taxonomy): domain Bacteria; phylum Bacteroidota; class Bacteroidia; order Bacteroidales; family UBA12077; genus JAGXLC01. The sequence goes on from CAYNPZ010000043.1 coordinate 5,438, forward strand.
GTTTGTCGGCATGCATCGCATACCCATCGTGCATGGCATGACCATTGCCGAGCTGGCCAGGATGATCAACCAGGAAGGTTGGTTGAAAAATGGCTTGCAGTGTGATTATACATGGGTCGCATGTAAGAATTACACCCATGACTCACTTTACGAACTACCTGTAAAACCTTCGCCCAACCTGCCCAATATGAGAAGCATCTATTTGTATCCTTCCCTTTGCCTGTTTGAGGGTACCGTTGTGAGTGTGGGAAGGGGAACCGATTTCCCTTTCCAGGTATTTGGCCACCCCAGGATGAAAAATGCCGAAATGGAGTTCACGCCCCGCTCAGTTCCGGGAGCCAGTATGAATCCCAAATATAAAGGTGAGCTTTGCAAGGGCATCGATTTGAGGGATTATCCCCGGGATTCTTTGCTTAAAGCCCCGCGAATCAGACTCCAATGGCTCACCTTTGCCTATAAAAACATACCGGAAGATGATTTCTTCCGTCCTTATTTCAAAAAGCTGTCCGGAAACAATACGTTGCTAAAACAAATTAAGAATGGTACTTCTGTCACGGAAATAAGAGCGGGTTGGAAAGCAGAACGGGGACAATTCATGGAAAAGCGCAAAAAGTATTTGATTTATGAAGATTTTACGAAGAAAGAACCTGAAAACTAAACATCTTTTGATTTCTCTCATATCAAACATATCAAAGAAAATTGACTGAAACCGGTTGATAAAAATATGTACATTATGAGCAAATTATCTCCCAATAAATATTTCAGGTTATTGACCAAGATATATGTTACCCTTATTTTCGCCCAATTGATTTTTATTCTGATTGCCTTGTTTATCAGGACCGAAATGCATGCCGCACCGGAATCCGGGAATTTTGAAATATTCAAAATGCTTGTACCTGTGTTTATTGCTGCAGGTATCTATGAGGGCAATGTTTTATACCGAAAAAGGTTAAGGAAAGCCGTTCAGCAGCCAACTTTGGCTAAAAAACTGGAAAATTACCGGCAGGGACTTATGCTGCGGTATGCATTCTGGATGGCTCCTTCCCTGTTTTCCATAGTAGCATATTTTCTTACAGGCAACTGGATTTATCTGGCATTGTCAGTAATTGTCATACTCGCTTTTTTGGCTCACCGGCCTGGAATGGATAAGGCCCGGAAGGAACTGGACCTGTAATGCGTGCATTCACAATTGCGGCCGATGATTTTCTTTTGTT
>CAYNPZ010000043.1:6751-26172 GCA_964399175.1 uncultured Bacteroidales bacterium
TTCTTCCTGCTGCCATTATCCTCAGGGTCTTTACAGAATGATCGCATATTGTCGCCGCTGTCCTCAAAGATGTTACATATAGATTGCTTCTTGTCGCGACCGTCTTTAAAATGCTTGCAGATGTGTTATATCCTGCCGCTTCCATCATCCGGAGAAATATGTGGGTCATAGGCACAAAAAATTTGACGGGAAGCAATTATATTCGTATATTTTCCATGTCAAAAATCAATAAGACTATAAAGATTATTTTCTTTCTCCGGTAATTCTAATCACTAAACTTTCAGCACATGATTGTAACAATTCATTATTACAAGCTACGGATGATTGAATTCATCCAGTTTCTGACAAATGTAACCGCCATATGCAGACATGATGATCATGCTGCCCTTAACATCGACACCCATCTGGCACCATTGGAAGAAAGCATTGACATGCTTAATACCCTGTACAGGGAGGCGCGGGGAAGCCGGGTTACCAAAGAGCTTGCTGCACTGGATGAACGTCGCGAAAAGGCCATAATTTTACTTACCATAATTGCCAAAGGATATAGCAGGTACTGTGCGGAAGAGGCCAAACGCCAGGCAGCGAAAAAAATCCACAAACTGATTGCCAGACATGGCAATTCAATTCACCGGTTTAACTATCAGGCAGAAACCGCCACCCTCTCCAGCCTGGTGAACAAACTGTTATCGGAACCCGGGATGGCCGGGGCTGTCGCTACCCTGGGTGTACAGTCCGAAGTTGATGAACTTAAAACATCGAATGAGTTGTTTAACGATAAGTTCCTTGAACGTACAGGAGAAAGGGCTGACCTCCCTGCAGAGAGTCCGACAGAACTGCGAAAGACAGCTTTGAACCAATACCGCAGTCTGATTAAGCTGATCGAAGCCCATGCGGTGGTCTCGGGTGTGGAAAAGTATCAAAGCCTCATCACAGAATTAAATACGCTGATTGGAAAATACAATGAAGAGGCGGATTCCCGCACGAATAATAAATATAGGGAGGCAGAGGGAGAAGAAGAAATTACTTGAGGATTCTTCTTTCATAATTGGTAATGAAATGAAAAGTCCAGATCTTCAGAAAGGGATTGAAAATGACCATGGATTTTATGGGGACGCTCATTTATTTATTGGTCCAGGGTAGAGCTATAAATTGTAATAATCTGCCTTTTCTACTGCCTTCTTCTTTCAGCAGAGGCTGTCTGTTCTACCGTTCTTCCCGGATATTCCTTTAGCGCCTGTTCAAGCGTTTCCATGGCATTTTTCAGGTCTTCAATATTCAGTACATAGGCAATCCGGGCTTCATCTTTCCCCAGGCCTGGAGTTGAATAGAAACCAGAGGCCGGGGCAATCATCACGGTTTGATTGTTATAATGAAAATCGCTGAGCATCCACTGGGCAAACCGTTCGCTGTCGTCTACAGGCAGCTTCACAACCGTGTAAAATGCCCCTTTGGGAAGCGGAGAATACACCCCTTCCATATTGTTCAGGGCATCTACCATGAAATTTCTTCGTTCGATGTATTCATTATACACCTCATCAAAGTATTCCTTTGGCGTATCCAGGGCCGCTTCACCTGCTATCTGCCCAAATGCAGGGGGACAGAGCCTTGCCTGTGCAAATTTCATGGCATTGGCTATAATATCCTTGTTTTTTGATATCAAAGCTCCGATTCGCGCCCCACACATGCTATACCGCTTGGAAACCGAATCTATCAAAACTACGTTGTTTTCAATCCCCTCCAGGTGCATGGCCGAGGTATGTGCCTTGCCGTCATAGCAAAATTCACGGTACACTTCATCGGAAAACAGGAAAAGGTCGTGCCGCTGAACCAGCGTTTTCAATTTTTGCATCTCCTTTTCGCTGTAAAGATAGCCGGTGGGATTGTTGGGACTACAAATGGCAATTCCTTTGGTTTTCTCTGTGATGAGTTTTTCAAATTCATCGATGGAAGGCAGGGCGAAGTCATATTCTATGGACGAGGTGACAGGTTTGACCTTCACGCCTGCCGTAATGGCAAATCCATTATAATTGGCATAAAATGGCTCCGGTATGATCACCTCATCCCCCTCGTTCAGGCAGGTGCTAAAAGCAAAAAGCACAGCTTCCGAACCCCCGGTTGTTATCAACATCTCTGTATGATCCACATTGATACCCAGTTGTTGATAGTAAAGGGCCAGCTTTTTCCGGTATGATTCGTTCCCTGCGGAGTGGGTGTATTCCACAACCTTTATGTCCGTGTTTTTCACAGCTTCAAGGGCTTCCTTCGGAGTCGGTATGTCCGGCTGACCGATATTTAAGTGGTACACCTTACGGCCTTTCTTTTTTGCCTTCTCGGCATAGGGAACCAATTTCCTGATCGGAGATTCAGGCATCAGGTTTGCTTTGTCAGAAATCTCGGGCATGGGGCTATATTGTTTGGTTTTATTCCTTGCTTGCCGTGGCCTTTTCAGTTACCTGGCCTTTGATTCTCAATAATATCGGAGAATTCTTTGCATTAGAATAAACTCTTATGGATTTCGAAAAATTGCCTTTAATCCGTGTGTTGTATTTAACCTTTATGGTATCCGATTCACCGGTTTTTATGGGTTCCTTCGGCCATGAAGGTGTTGTGCAGCCACAGGAAGCCCTTACTTTTGTCAGCAACAGGGGTTCTTTACCGGTGTTCTTCAATGTAAAGGTGCATGTCCCGTCTCCCTTGTATTGAATTTTTCCGTAATCCTGAGTGGTTTTTTCGAATTTGATCACGGGTTTGTTGCTCTTTTCCCCGGATTTTTCACTGTTATCCTGAGCTATGCCTGTTGACACGGCAAAAACAATCATTAAGATTAATAATCCTGCTCGTTTCATATTGCTTTTATTTTTTAGGTTTACAAATATAGTCTTACGTAAGAAATTATAATATGTTTTACAATATTAAAATGAATTTTTAGAACTTTCCCCCAACTCCCCTGCTTTTTTCGTGATTAATTTATAATTTTACGGGATTTTTGAACCGATAACCCTTTTGTGACTATGGATATTGCAAAGAAATATGATCCCTCGAATGTAGAGCAAAAATGGTACCAGTACTGGATGGACAATGGGTTTTTCCATTCCGAACCGGATGATCGTGAACCATATACCATTGTAATACCGCCTCCAAACGTTACCGGGGTATTACATATGGGACATATTCTGAACAATACCATTCAGGATATCCTCATCCGGAGGGCAAGAATGAAGGGAAAGAATGCATGCTGGGTCCCGGGTACCGATCATGCCTCTATTGCCACAGAAGCCAAGGTAGTTGCAAAGCTTAAGGAGGAAGGCATAGATAAATATTCCCTGACCCGGGAAGAGTTTCTCAAACACGCCTGGGAATGGAAAGAGAAACATGGGGGAATCATACTTGAGCAACTGAAAAAACTGGGCGCCTCGTGCGACTGGAACCGCACCAGGTTCACCATGGATGATGATATGTATGAAAGCGTGATCAAGGTATTTGTTGATCTTTACGAGAAAGAATATGTTTACAGGGGCGTGCGGATGGTCAACTGGGACCCCGAAGCAAAAACGGCCATTTCCGACGAAGAGGTCAATTACAAGGAGGTTCAGTCAAAATTATATTATATCAAATATCCGGTTGACGGGACGGATCAGTATATTGAAATTGCCACCACACGACCGGAAACCATATTGGGCGATACAGGCGTTTGTGTGCATCCTGATGATGAGAGATACACCCAGCTTCATGGGAAAGAGGTTGTTGTTCCGGTAATCAACAGAAAAGTGCCCTTGATTGTGGATGATTATGTAGATAAGGAATTTGGTTCCGGAGCTCTGAAAATCACTCCTGCACATGATGAAAACGACCATGAGATCGGCCTTCGGCATAACCTCAAAACCATTGATATTTTCAATGATGATGGTACATTGCACGAAAATGCCGGGATACATATCGGCGAAGACCGCTTTGAAGCCAGGGATAATTTTGTTAAAGACCTGGAAAACGAAGGTTATCTGATTAAAGTGGAGGATTATACCAACAGCATCGGCTTTTCAGAAAGAACCGACGCGGTCATTGAACCCAGGCTCTCCACCCAATGGTTCTGTAAAATGAAAGAGATGGCACAGCCGGCATTGGAGAATGTGATGAATGACAACATCCGGTTCCATCCTGCCAAATTCAAGAACATCTATAAACACTGGATGGAGAATATTAAGGATTGGTGCATTTCAAGGCAGCTTTGGTGGGGTCAGCGTATTCCTGCATATTATCTGCCTGATGGCAATTATGTGGTTGCAGAGAATGAAACGGAGGCGCTGGAAAAAGCCAGGGGAAAAACCGGCAATCAGGAACTGACCAAAGAAGACCTGAAACAGGACCCGGATGTGCTGGATACCTGGTTTTCTTCATGGCTTTGGCCCATATCGGTATTTGATGGAATCAGAGACCCGGATAACAAGGATATCAACTATTATTATCCCACGGATGATCTGGTTACTGCACCGGAGATACTCTTTTTCTGGGTTGCCAGGATGATTATGGCGGGCTATGAGTACAGGAATGAAAAGCCTTTTGGGAACGTATATCTTACGGGCGTTGTCAGGGACAACCAGCGCCGCAAAATGTCCAAGTCACTGGGTAATTCACCTGATCCGCTTCGCCTGATCAATCAATACGGGGCAGACGGGGTTCGTGTAGGGATGCTGCTTTGCTCACCAGCCGGGAATGACCTGCTTTTTGATGAAAGCCTGACCGAACAGGGAAGAAATTTTGGCAATAAAATATGGAATGCATTCCGGTTGGTGAATAGCTGGAATGTAGATGAAAATATCGACCAGCCTGAACATTCGCGGGAAGCCATTGAATGGTTCAGAAACAGGCTGAACAAGGCTATTGATGAACTATACGAACAATACGATAAATTCAGGCTTTCCGAGGCCCTGATGAATCTTTACAGATTGTTCTGGGATGAGTTCTCTTCGTGGTACCTGGAGATTGTAAAACCGGCTTATCAGAAGCCCGTTGACAAAGTAACCTATGATGCTACCCTTTCATTCTTTGAACAGCTAATGGAGCTGCTTCATCCCATCATGCCCTTTATTACGGAAGAGATCTGGCAGCTGATCTATGAAAGAGAACCCGGTGAAAGCATTATGATAAAAGAAATGCCCGAAAAAGGCGAATATGATACCAGGCTGCTTGATTCCTTTGAAAAAGTGAAGGAGATCATCGCTTCCGTGAGGAACATCCGTAAGGATAAGGATATTCCCAATAAGGAGGCGCTTTCCCTGAAGGTAAACGGAGAGCATATTGCCAGGTACGATCCTCTGGTCCGGAAGCTGGCAAATATAACCTCTATTGAGGAGATATCCTCCAAACCCGAGAACGCCGTATCTTTTATGGTGAGAACCACTGAATATTATATCCCGGTTGAAAGTTTGCTGGATACAGAGGAAGAGATCAAAAAGCTGGAAGAAGAGCTGGAATATACCCGGGGTTTTCTGCAATCTGTAATGAAGAAGCTAAATAACGAAAGGTTTATACAGAATGCGCCGGCCAATGTGGTTGATCGTGAAAAGAAGAAGAAGGGAGATGCGGAACAGAAGATAAAAACCCTTGAGGATCGGATCAATAGTTTGAAAAACTAATTGAAAACCACCAGCAGATTCAGGCGATTTTAAAAAGCTTATTTGCTTTCATGGATTTTTTACCGAAGAAATGTACGATAAGGAACAATAAAAACACTCCCGCGGGGAAAGTTATATAGCCGGGAATTCCGTAAGCTGACGGTATGGTACCTGCTCCAATGGCAATTCCTCCAACAGTTAAGGCATAAGGCAACTGGGTGCGCACGTGTTCAATGTGGTTGCAGGAACTGGCCAGTGAACTCAGGATGGTTGTATCGGATATAGGGGAGCAGTGGTCGCCCAGCACGGAGCCTGCCAGCACACATGAAACCACATTATAAAATATAGATAGCGACATGCTGTGGTCCAGACCGGTTTCTTTAGCAATAAGCCACGAAGCCGGCAATATCAGGGGATAAAGTATGGCCATGGTACCCCATGAAGAACCTGTGGAAAAAGCTACCAATGCTGCGAGGATAAATGTTAATGCCGGGACTAAAAACGGTGCCAGGTTGATGCTGACAAGGCTTTGAGAGATAAAGTCAGCAGTGTGCAGGTGTTTGGTCAATAATGCAAGCGACCATGCCAGCACAAGGATGATGATGGCTGTAAGCATGGTTTTAAAGCCCTCGATAAGGGTATCTACTGTATTTTTCAGATTCAGCAAACGCTGGCTTACGGTGAGCAAAAGAGCTACCACAACTCCCATGATGGATGACCACAGCAGGGCTTTGAAAGAATTTGAATTTCCAATGATTACAGAGAGTTTCTTTGAGAACACGAGTTCCGGATCGTTCCATACTCCGGGATCCCATCCCGTATAAAGCAGACCGATAAAAGTTCCGAATATGACGATTGCTACGGGAATAACCGCATTATAAGCTTTCGGCCTGATATGTTCCGGTATTTCAATTTCGTTTTCGCCGGTCTTTCTTTTCTCCTCCGCTTCATTATTATCCGGTGTTTCTCCTGAGCGGGCCCTCTTTTCTGCCCTGTACATCGGACCGAAATCTCTACCCTTATAGGTAAGCATTAAAATGAACAACAGGGCAAATATGGGATAGAAGGAGTAAGCCAGTGAATTGATGAAGACATTGTAAGGGCTCTGCTCCAATCCCAGGGTATTGATCCCGTCCTGTATGTAACTCAGTTCGGCTCCAATCCATGTGGTTACGAAAGCAATGGCGGCAATGGGAGCAGCTGTTGAATCAACAATGTAAGCCAGTTTTTCCCGGGAAATCTTTAAGCGGTCGGTTACAGGCCGCATGGTATTTCCCACGACAAGGGTGTTGGCATAATCATCAAAGAAAATGGCCATACCCAGCAACCAGGTAACAAATTGCCCGGAGCGGGCACTTTTTGCGTATTTTGAGAGAATGTTCACAACCCCTTTCATTCCCCCGTTTTTGGTAATAATGCCTACCATTCCTCCAATAAGCATGGAAAACACGATAATGGAAAGATGTTCCTGGTTTGCCAGAGAATCCAGAACATAAGTGTCAGGTATGGCAAATATGCCCTTAAATAAGGCTGAAAATAAGTCAGCTCCCTGATGGGCAAATATGGTAGTGGTTCCTATAAGAATACCTATAAACAAAGCTGAATAGACTTCTTTGAAAATCAGGGCGAACAAAATAGCTACAAGTGGCGGGATGATGGAAAACCACTGGGGTATCGGATTGACGTGTGTTTGGTATTCAAAATCCTGGTATTGTATACGGAGATCGGATTCTTTAGAAAATTTCCATGGGAAGGTAGCCTTCCCTTTCGTGATTTCAACAGTTACGGGCTTATTGTTAACCTGTAAGGTGATGTTTTTACCTTCATATACTTCACGGAATTTTTCTTGCTTAAACTGAAGGCTGATCTCATGTTCAATATTCCTGACAATGATTTCTGTATGTTTTACCTCCACATCTTCGTTTTGAAGGTTGATTGCAGGGGAGTTTGCTTTTTGGCTGTATGAGGATGTAGTATAACAGATCGTCAGAAAAAGAAGTAAAACAGGCCAGATAAACAACTTCCTTCCCATGAGAAATGAATTTGAATGAGCCTCGAATGTAATTAAAATAATTTATTTCGTTATAATTGATAAGTAAGATTTAACTGGTGGCTTTTTAACATAATTTAAAATATTAATTTTTGAAATAAACCAAAAAATGGTGTAATTTGATAAGAAGTAAATTTTTGTGTTATGCAAATTCATTTCGATTTTTTCAGGGTAGAAAACGATAATATGACACCCGCACAGGGTAGGATACTGATTTCGGAGCCACTGCTCAATGATTCGTATTTCAAGCGTTCAGTGGTTCTCCTTACAGAACATTCGGAAAACGGGTCTGTAGGTTTCGTATTGAACAAACCTATAGATATTCCCATTACTGATGTTATCAGCGATTTTCCTTCCTTTGCTACTACCTTATATGTTGGGGGTCCTGTTGGTAAGGATACAGTCCATTATATCCATACGCTGGGAGAACTTATACCCAACTCGGTACACGTGAAAGATGATATCTACTGGGGTGGAGATTTTGAACAGGTTAAGGAGTATATCAGGGAAGGATTGATACAACCCTCACAAATACGATTTTTCCTTGGATATTCGGGGTGGAGTCCGAATCAACTGGAAGAAGAGTTGGAGAACAATGCCTGGCTGGTTTCCGAAGTGGATAGCACAAAAATTATGCAGCCGGATGAGGACATGTGGAAAAAGATCCTTCATAGCCTCGGTAATCACTATAAAAGCTGGACCAACTGTCCTGAAAACCCAACCCTGAACTAGTCAATCCGGGTTTTTTCATTAAGCAGGTTTAACAGCTTTTTGGCAGTATCCTTATAGTACCTTTTTTGTCTTATTCCGGCAACCCATTGTATTCCGGCAATGGTGTCGGTCAAAAACATTTCGTCGGCATTCAGCAGGTCATCAAAAACCACCGGACTTTCGCGCGACATTTTATATCCGAGATGATGGGAAAAATCAAGGATGTGTTTCCTGAGAATTCCGTCCGGACACCCCGATTTTAAAGGCGGCGTTTTGATGATATTTTCCTTCACAAGAAAAAGATTGGACCCGATGGCTTCCGTGAGTTCATTGTTTTGGTTGACCAACAGGCAGTCATCCAGATTGTGTTCCTTTCTGAAATTTTCTGCCAAAATGTAAAAAAGGGCGTTGGTGGTATTAAGATTGGACAGTGGGGTTATGGGCTTTTTCATATTCCTGAATAAATCGACAATGAGTCCTTTTTTGTTCAGCGCATAGACGTCGGTTTCCAGTTTGCTGCTTTCAATGAGATACGAACAGGAATTGCCGGGTGTATTATAATTTTCACCGCCATCCCTGAAAACTGTAAGCCTGACCTGGGCTCCTTTGAGATGTTTGTTTTTATAGAGTAATTTGACCATCTCATTCCTGATGTGGTGGGTTTTAACGGGACCAGGGAGATCCATGCTCAGAAAGTTCATGCTTTTTATAAGCCGCTGCATATGGTCGGTAAAGAAGTGGAGTGTTGTGCCGTTGGCACGAATGTTTTCGCAAAGTGCATCTCCAAAACGGAACCCCCTGTTGTCAGCAGCCAAAACAGGTTCTTCCGCATCATGATGATGTCCGTTCAGGTTGATGTATTGCTTCATACCCTTAATTTAGAAGATCTGACTGAAAAAATATCTTACCAGGCTTGGCTCAAGAAGTATGGGATAAATAAAGCCAAAAACAGCACCTATAAAATGGGCGTCATGATTGACGTTACCTCCGCTTCTTTTACGCATATACTGACTATAGATCAGGTACAGCACACCGAAAATGATAGCGGGAATGGGAATGAAACCCATAAGCAGGAGGGTGTTTTTTGGAGAAAAGAAGATAAAGGCAAAAACTACTGCTGAAACGGCCCCTGAGGCTCCAATGGCGTTATAGTTGTAGTTGTCTTTGTATTTCCTTATGGTTGACAGGGTGGATATCATCATACCAAGAAAATAAAGAATCAGGAAGTGGAGTGTGGAATTGCCTATCATGTCCTTGCTTTCGAGAATATCCAGACGGTTTTCCACTGCGCTTCCAAAAGAGAAAAGTACGATCATGTTTACCAGAAGATGGATCCAGTCGGCATGAAGAAACCCGTGGGTAACAATGCGGTGAAGTTGGTTTCTGTGGTGAACCAGATAGGGATTCAGCTGCAGACGATCAAAAAGCCTTTCATTTCTAAAGGCCAGAATAGAAACTCCTACAGTTATGGCAATAATAATGGGTGTGATCATATTTTATTGAGATTAATTAATGAAGAATTTTAAATACCAGTTCTCTGAGTAATTCGGGCTCCGAGGTGCTCACGTTATTCAAACCCTTTGACTTCAGGTCATATTCCCGCAGATAGGAAATGATTCTTGCCGACTTCTGATAGTTATACTTTCTTGCCGCTTTTTCATATTGCCATACCATGTTCGGGTAGATTTTCAGACTGGATGCAACCTGTTTTCTGTTTTTGTTTTTCATAAAATGATAACCCAGCAATTTGGAAAAGAAAAAGTACATAGATCCTATGATCAGGGGCATGGGATATTCATTCGGATTTTTACCAAAATGGCTGACAATCCAGTTCGCTTTTAAAACATTCTTGTCGGCCAGTGCTTTATTTAATTCAAATGGATTGTAATCTTTGCTTATGCCTATATTTCGCTCCACATGGTCGGAAGTGATTGTAGTTTCTTTCTCAGGAACCGTTAAAAGCAGCTTGTCAAGTTCGTGAGCAATTTTATTCAGGTCATTGCCCAGATACTCCGTGATCAGCATGGCTGCATTGTTATCTATATTCTTGTTGCGGTGTTCCAGATACCGGGTAATCCATTCAGGAATCCTGTAATCCTGTATTTTTTTTGATTCAAAAACTACCGCATTTTTGTCGAGTAACTTGAACAATTTGGTTCGTTTGTCCAGTGGCTTGTACTTATGAGTGATTACCAATATGGTCGATTTTTGAGGCTTTTCTATGTAGTAATGTAATTCATTAAGATCTTTCATCGTTTGAGCCTCTTTCAGAAGGACCACCTGATGGCTGGCCATCATGGGATATCTTCTGGCCGTATTGATAACTGTTCCGGCATCTGTATCTTTTCCGTAAAAAATGGTCAGATTGAACGATTTTTCCGATTCAGAAAGTACGTGATCCTGAATGAACTGGGTTAGCTTATCGATGAAATAGGTTTCTTCTCCGTGAAAAAGGTAAACGGGTCTGTATATTTTGTTTTTTAGTTCCTTAAGTATTTGATTGTATTCCATAATCTCTTCTTTGGTTCTCATGGCAATCGGGTTTTTATTGTCTATCTTTATACAGTGGAAATTTCCATGATTTATGAAACAGCTAAATTTGCCCAGTTATTCCTTCAAAATTAAATCAAAGGAACAAAAAAAATATATTTTTGATGAGATAAGAAAGAAGTTTGTTTTATTGACGCCTGAAGAGTGGGTACGTCAGAACTTTGTCCGCTACCTGGTTCATGAAAAGCATTTTTCTTCGCAGCTTATGGCCGTTGAAATGACGCTGGAGTACAACCGGCTATCTTTTAGAGCAGATGCAGTGGCTTATAACAGGCAAATGCAGCCTGTACTGATTGTGGAATGCAAAGCCCCCGATTTAAAACTAAAACAGGAGCATTTCGACCAGATTGCCCGGTATAACATGCAACTGAGGGTGGAATATCTGGTTGTTACCAATGGAATCCACCATTATTGCTGCCGAATTGATTTCGCGAAAGGAAAGTATGCTTTTTTAAAAGATATCCCTGAATTTAAAGAGTTGCGATGAATTTACCACCCGGGTGGAGTTATTGGTTCGTATTGATCAGCTGGAGGAAGTGTTCATCCTTCCATCCGTTTTTGGTTCTGATCCAGTCTTTTTTGTTACCGGTTACCTCAAATCCTTTTCTTTTAAAAAGGTTTAGGCTTGGTATGTTGTCTTCATCAATGTTGCAGTAAATCTGATGAAGCAACAAAACCTCAAAAGCATACCGGATAATAACCTCCAAAGCCTGCCCTGCATAACCTTTCTTGCGGTATTCCTCCTTGTGGATCAATATGCCCACGCCTGCCTTTTGATGGAAGGTGTCGATCTCAAACAGATCCACGCTCCCAATAGTAGCCGCGGACTTACCTTCTTCCGATTTCAGGTCGATCATCAATCTAAGCTGTTTGCGTTGAGTCAGGTCAAGATGGGCATTTTTGACATACTCATTGATTACATGCCGGGAAAAGGGCTCGATGGTATTGCCGGCATGCCATACCGATGAGTCATTTTCCCATTCGTATATCAGATCGGCATCGGAAGGTTCAACTGCCCTGAGCTTAATGTTTTTTTCCTCTAATATATCCAAGGTTGGTTTGGGTTGATGATTTAACAAACTCGTTTTTAACCTTCTTTTTACTTTATTTCATATTTTACTACCTGCCTGCATCCAGTTTCAGCATCTCGCTCAGTTGATAGCTGGAAATGATCCGGGCTTCATTAAAATTCAGGTTGACCACCTGCTGATAGCTGTCAATGGCTTGTGCCTGATTTTCAAATTTACCCATGGTATAGATATATTCCCCGTTATGAAACATTTCGATGGAGTAATTTTTCAGAGAAGGGAACTGATCAAAATAATCCTGCGGCAGTTTATGATCCTCCCGGGAAAGAAGCACGGTATAATAGAGGCCTTTTTTCTTCCTGAGTTCATTGGGTATTTTTTGTAAATTGCCAACCACGCTTTTGGTCCTGTTTGAAAAGGGTTTGATTTCCACCCGCCTGTTGAATTCCCTGCCTTCAGGGCAATCCTTACCATCCTGATAGGTGTTCAGGGCCACCGGATAATTTTCACCCTTTGCTTTCAGTTCCATTCGTGCTGAATCGATGCCTTTTTTAACCAGGTATTCCATGACCGAACGGGCTCTTCTTTCTGAGAGTTTCCTGTTGTAGTCTTCATTTCCAATGGCATCGGTGTGTCCGGTTAGTTTAACGTTTACATCGGGATGGATTTCCAGGACTTGTGCAGCCGAATCCAGTTTTTGACGCTCCTGGTCTTCTAGTGTATACTGGTCAAAGGGAAAGAAAATATCCGGAAGGCTGATGAATTCATTTCTGGAAATTCTTTCCGCAGGATTGAGGGTTACGTTTAGATTATATAATTCCCGAGGATAATCATATGTAAAGGTGATCTTCTCCCTGATGGTGTCATAGCCCATGCCCCGAAAAGTCAATTGATAAGTACCCGCTGTCACCGTACAGGCATAGCTTAATGAATCTTTGCCCGGGGTGATTGACTGAATGTTGTCACCGTTTATGGAATCAATACTTACAGAAAAATCCTCATTGGAAATGTCTTTTAACCTCCGGGCCAGATTGATTTGTCCCTTAACCCGGATTAATTTGGGATTATCCTCTGAATAAATCTCTATGCGATAGATATCCTGATTGCCGTAACCTGATTTGCCGGATTTTGCCATGTAGCCTGCATGACCATGCTCTACAGGATCAAAGAACAGGTCGTCGTCTGTGGTGGATATGGGATAACCTATGTTCACCGGTTTCGACCACTCATTTTCCCCGATCTTGTCTGAATAAAATATATCGAAACCTCCAATACCTTCATGACCCTGAGAACTAAAATAAAGTCTGCTTCTGTCAGCGGTGATGAAAGGAGTTTCCTCGTTGTATGGGGTGTTAATCTGCTCGCCCAGATTTAAGGGTTCAGTCCACTGGTTTTCTCTTTCATTGTAATGAGACACATATATATCCAGCTTACCATGTCCTCCCTTTCGGTTGCTGGTGAAATAGAGTGTTTTATTATCAGGCCCGAGGGAGCCGTGAGTTTCCCAGAATTTGGTGTTGATGGGTTCTCCCAGTTTACTGGGTTGCTGCCATTCTCCTGCTTCCTCGTTAAAATCACTGATATAAAGGTTGCCCTGATAGCGCTGGGCCTGGAATAAAACCATTTTGTCACCTGTGGGATTCATGCTGCTGGGATATATATCCCCTTCACTTTTTATCTGAGGTGCAAGGTTTGTGGGGTTTTCCCATTCACCGTTATTTTTTTCTGACATGAATACCGCGTCATAAAATTTGAGCTCTGAGGTATAAATCAGTCGGCTCTCAGAACTATCCACAACAGGTTTCAGGTTTGAATAATTATTGTTAACTGTTTTACCCATGTTCACCTGATGAACGGGTATGGGATTTTTCAGGAATTCTCTGGCTTTTTTGCAAGATTGAATTTGTTTTTTTACGAAGTCCAGGTTATAGTTCCTGTTGTTTTTTATGTTTTTCAGAAACCGGTTATAAGTATTTAGCGCGGTATCCAGCTGATTATTTATCTGGTAAGCCCTGCCCAGGTAAAAGATGGCATATATGGGAGCTTGTTCTTCATTGAAGGAACCTTCACGAAAATTATTGTCCATATTGTTAACCGCTTTTTCCAAATAGGGGATGGCAAGTTCCTTCTGACCGGATATATTCAGATAGCACTCTCCGATCCTGTAATTGATATGGGCATTGTTATAGCCCTCATTTAGCAACTGCTTGTAAAGGGGCAGCGCCTCTATGTATTCCTCATACATACGGTAGTATTCCGCATCTGTAAAGATTTCTGCCGGTTTTTGTTTGTTTTGGGCGGTTAGCTGAAAAGTAAGGCTAAAAAGAAAGAAAATACAAAATAACTTTTTCATATACGGGAAACTTTATATTAAATATAAGAAATTCTCTCTTTTTAGTAACCGACAAGCCTTGCTTTTTTTATTGTTCCGTTTTAAAGGCTTCAAATTATAAAGTGATACTCCTCTTCTCTTAAGCAAAAGTAGAAAATTAATCGAATTTTTCCAAATGAGCGTCTTTAATCAATGTTAATGACTCTGAAATCATCTCTTTTTCTAAGTTAGACGAGCTCCAGATTGAACAGCCCATTTTCATTCCATTTCCTGTTTTATGGCACCGGCGAGTCTTTTGATCCCTTCTCTGGCCCTTTCTTCACTGGCATAGGAAAAATTGATCCGCATGGTATTCCTTCCGGCTCCATCACAGTGAAAGACATTGCCCATAACAAATGCT
Source organism: uncultured Bacteroidales bacterium (assembly GCA_964399175.1). Classification (GTDB taxonomy): domain Bacteria; phylum Bacteroidota; class Bacteroidia; order Bacteroidales; family UBA12077; genus JAGXLC01. Next base: position 21,438 of record CAYNPZ010000043.1, read on the forward strand.
ACATTTTTTTCAATGGATGTGTAGAAGAGTTTTTCAGAATCCATGTTTTCAGGCAGATAAAGAAACAGGAACAACCCTCCCCGAGGCTCGTTCCAGGTAACTCCCTCCGGCATGTATTTCCTGAAAGCTTTAACCATGTTGTCTCTTTTACTTTTGTACCGGTCAATGGTTTTTTTCAGGTTTTCATCGAATAATCCACTTTTGATGTACCTTGCAGCCAGCTTTTGGGTGAAAGTGGGTGTGCATAAATCGAGCGATTGTTTGGCTATCACCATCCGCTCGATAATCTCCCGTGGACCGATTGCCCAGCCAAGGCGGAGACCGGGAGCAAAGGTTTTCGATAGGCTTCCCAGGGTGACCACCTGTCCGTTGTTGTCCAGTTGAAAGAAGCTTCTCTGATCTTCACCTTCAAACCGGATCTCACGATAAGGACTGTCCTCGATTAGTGGTATATCATGTTCCCTGGCCAGCGCAAGGATCTCTTTCCGCCGGGACTCCGGCATGGTGATCCCCGTTGGATTCTGAAAATCGGGGATGACATAGATGAACTTGGGTTTAAAGCCCTGTCCTTCCAGCTCATAAAGTTTTTCTTTCAGATGATCACTTCTCATGCCTTTTTTGTTCGATCTGATGCCATGCAGATCGGCTCCGAATGTGTTGAATGCACAGACTCCCCCCAGGTAGGAAGGCAATCCGCAAATCGCTTTATCGCCTTTATCCAGGAATATTTTGCCCAGAATATAAAGGGCCTGCTGTGATGAAGTAGTAATCGTCAGGTTATCGATACCAATGTTCATATCTTCCTTTTGGTAGCGTTCCATAAGAACCTCTCTTAGTTCTGTTATGCCTTCGGTTTCACTGTATTGTAATGCGTCGGCTCCTTCTTCATCGAGCAGCTCATTGAGGATCTGTTTAAGCTCTTGCACGGGGAGTGATTCCGGGGCGGGAAGGCCTCCCGCGAATGAAATCACATCGGGTTTTTGGGCTAACTTGAGGATTTCCCGGATAGCAGATCTTTTCATATTTCTGGCACTATCCGAAAAGATTTTTTCTAAATTGTTGATCATGGGAACCTCCTATGAGTTATGGGATTTTGGGAATTTTCTTAAATTTACAAAAATCCTCCGTTCATGATCCACCGGAATGCTAAAAAAATCCCTCCTAAAATTCTGTTTTATAACATATTGTCAGAATGTGCACCATCCTTATATACACGCTCGGAAAGTCAATAACCGGAAGTATACAAGATTGTCATTTATGGTCATTAAGTGGTCATTGATGGTCATTTGTTGTTATTGGCAGTTGTATCTATAGATCTATTTCTTAGTTTTAGACTATTTTCATTCAGCAATTTAACAATTGGACAATGTAACACGCTCCTTTATCATTCAATCCCGCCAGCCAGCGGGCAGGCCCACCTGCCGGCGGGCAGGCATTCAATCACTCTTTCCTCGTGTGCTTCCACCGGCGGTGCGACCATAGCCAGTATTCAGGCTTTTCGCGGATAAGGCTTTCCAGCGTTCGTGCATACTTCTCCGTTATTTCCGTTTCTGCTGTTTCTGCTGCCTTATCAAATAACAGTGTGAAGCGGATTTCATAAAATCCCCGTTTGATTTTTTTTACAGCAGGTAACATTACCGAATGATTGAATTTTCTGGCAATTTTTTCAGCTCCCAGGAAAAAGGCCGTATCCTGGTTAAGAAATTTGGTCCGGTAGTTCATACCACTTTTCTTAGGGCTTTGATCGGCTACCATCCCCACGATATAGGGTGATCCGCTCTTTTGATAGCGGGCGATGGTTTTATAAGCCTGCTTCATGGGTACAGGAACTTCATTGAAGCGCCTGCGCATTTCATAGATCTTTCTGTCGAAAAACCGGTTTTTCAGTGGCTTGTATACCGTCAGGATGGTATATGGCGAATGCAGCGGAATGGTGGTAAGCAGTTCCCAGTTGCCATAATGTCCCAGAATGCCCATGACATTTCTGTTGCGTTGATAGAGGTCGTCCAGTACCTCCAGGTCTTTCACATTGACAAACTGATTCAGCCGTTTGGTGCTCATATGGAGCATGGCTACATCTTCGACCATCACGTCGCTCAGATGTTTGTAAAACCTTTTGGCGATTTTTTTTATGTCCCTGTTTGATTTTTCAGGAAAGGCATTCCGGAGATTGTCATATACCACATTCTTTCTGTAGCCTATCAGGTAGTATCCGGCAAGATAAAGCAGATCGGCAAAAATATACATCGCCCGTTTGGGCATTATCGAAAGGAACCGGCTAAATACATCGAAAAGAATGAGCCCGGGATGCTTCATCAACCATCGGTTACTTGTTGTCGATCATATAACTATTTATATCCTGAAGAATCTGGTCGAAAACTTTACTGTTGGCGCCCAGGATCTCCTGATTGAAAAGATAACCATTTCCGCCGCTAAAATCCGAGACTTTACCTCCTGCCTGTTTCAGTATGAAGGATCCTGCAGCCACATCCCAGGGTTTAAGGCTGTATTCGAAAAATGCTTCGAACCTTCCGCTGGCGACATAACAAAGATCCGCCGCTGCCGAGCCGAACCTTCGGATCCCATGAGAGCTGCGCATGAAATGTTTCAGCAGGTTCATATAGGCTTCCAGCCTGTCAAAATCTTTATAAGGAAAGCCGGTGGCCAGGATGCTATCCTCCAGAGCATCGGTTTCAGATACCTTTATCTGGTTGTCGTTTAAAAGAGCCGGACTTCCCGTCCAGGCGCTGAATATTTCGCTGGATCCCAACTCATTGACCAAACCCATTACAATTTCTTCATCTTTCGCTAATGCAACACTGATGGAAAAGGGTTTTATTCCATGGATGTAATTGGTGGTGCCGTCCAAGGGATCTACAATCCAGTTATAATGATCCCCTTTCTTCTGGCTGGTGTTTTCCTCTACAATGAATCCCGCTTCCGGGAGTATCTCCTTCAGGCCCTTTACCAGCTTTTCCTCCGCGGTTTTATCCACGTAGGTAACAAAGTCATTCATTCCTTTTTTTTCCACATTTTCGGAAGATAACTTGTCCCATTCATTCACGATAAATGTTCCGACCTGCTCTGTTAAGTCCCTAACCTGATTTCTTATGTCCTGAAGATCCATATCTATGCTTTTCAGTTCGTTAAAATTTTGGGAAGCAATGATATTAAAAAAATATGAATATTGGGTTATTCAAATCTCACAATGTTAGCCATAGACCAACTCTCCCGTTACATTTCCCTGAGCATTAATTTCTTTCAGGCGCACTTCCACAATTCTTCCCCGAAGGGAATGGCTGAAACCTGTCTCCACTTTTATATAATTCCCGGTAAATCCGTGGATCCTTCCTTTGTTTGTTTCATTTTCAAACAATACTTTCCTTGTTTCTCCCAGATGCTGCCGGTAGAATTTTTCTTTTTTTTCTTCTGCCAGCTGCTGTATCATTCTGCTTCTTTCCCTGATCTTTCCGGCAGACACCTGGCCGTTCATCTCGGCGGCCGGTGTTCCCGGCCTTGGTGAATAAGAAAATACATGATAGTAACTGGTATCCAAATCTTCCAGGAATTGGAAGGTTTCTTTAAACTTATCCCGGTCTTCACCCGGGAAACCAACAATCACGTCCACGCCGATAAAGGCATCCGGTATGTGCTTTTTGATCTGTTCGGTCCTGTCCCGAAACAGTTCGCGGTTGTACCGCCTTTTCATCTTGGCCAGTATTTCATTGCATCCCGATTGCAGGGGAATATGAAAGTGGGGCATGAATTTCTCCGAGTGGGAGACCAGCCGGATGATCTCATCATGTAATAGGTTGGGTTCAATGGAGGATATGCGGATCCTTTCAATTTCTTCTACTTTTTCCAGTTCCCTCACCAGATCGTAAAAGGATTCCCCGGTAGATTTCCCGAAATCTCCTACATTCACACCCGTTAACACTACTTCCTTTATGTTTTGTTTGGCTAAATAACGGGCTTCTTCAATGATACGCCCTATGGTTTGGTTTCGGCTTCCCCCTCTTGCCAGGGGAACAGTACAGTAGGTGCATGCATAATCGCAGCCGTCCTGGACTTTCAGAAATGAGCGGGTGCGGTCGCCCAGGGAGTAGGCAGGTTTGTATTCTGCTGAATCATTCAGTGCGCAGGTATGTATTTCCGGCTTTTCTTTTTTCCCGTGATGATTCAGATAATCCAGAATGTGGAATTTTTCGCTGCTTCCAAGTACCAGGTCGACTCCCTCTATACCTGCTATTTTCTCAGGTTGAAGCTGAGCGTAACAGCCCACGGCAACAACGGTGGCATCCCGATTTTGATTCCGGGCCTTTTTTATGGCCTCTTTGCTTTTCCGGTCTGCTTTGCTGGTGACAGAACAGGTGTTGATCACATAAACATCTGCCTTTTCATTGAAATCTACACGTTCATACCCCTGGTCAAGGAATTTCCTGGCCAGGGTAGATGTTTCAGAATAATTCAGCTTGCATCCCAGCGTATGTAAGGCCACCCGCATTAAACTTGTATTTAGTTTTTTTTAACAAGCAGACAAAATTAAACAATATAATTTAAATTTACGTTTTACTTTATTTATCTTTAAGGAATATGTTTTTAATAAACAGGATATAGTATTACCCTAATTTGGACAAGCCAAAACCAAACAGGATGCTTTCAAGGAATTTAATGTGTTTCCGTTTTAGCTTGTCCAAATTAGATGAGGGTTCCACTAAAAAAACAAAAAAATGAG
>CAYNPZ010000044.1:0-2469 GCA_964399175.1 uncultured Bacteroidales bacterium
CAGGGAATTTGAGGCAGAATTGGTGTGGGCGCATTTTGGCATCGATATGAAACAAGTGGATCATCTCCGGCTTCATTTTTACACAGGCCAGATCTTTCCCGAATATCCCGACTATAACCTTGATGTGCTGCCTATATACAGATTAATGGAGCAAATCAAACCTACTGTGATCACCTTGGCGCTCGACCCTGAAGGAAGCGGCCCTGATACCCATTTTAAAACCCTGGTGGCCCTTTCCGAGGCCATTGATAAATATGTAAAAGAATATCCGGAAATGAATCTTAAAATATGGGGCTATCGCAATGTATGGTCAAGATTTGATCTTTCCGAAGCCAACATGGTGTTCCCCATTTCACTGAATTCATTTGCCGTATTGCACAACATGTTCCACAGTTGCTTCCTGAGCCAGAAATCTGCATCCTTCCCAAGCCACGAACTGGATGGTTCGTTCAGTGAACTGGCTCAGAAAATCTGGGTGGAGCAGGGAAGGAACCTGATCAACCTGCTGGGTAATGAATATTTCTACGAAAACCCCAATCCCTTGATGAGAAGAACTTACGGAGCCATTCTGATTAAGGAAATGAATTACCAGGAATTTTCAGAGCACATCAAAATGTTGCGCAGGCTGTTAAAAGGAAAAGAGGAGTTAAACCGATAAAAATAAATTACATGGAATTACAAGCATTAGACTGGATCATCATTGCAGTTTTCTTTGGAATACTGTTAACCATTGGATTTGTTGCCGCCAGAGGTGCCGGTAAAAGTGCAGCAAGCTTTTTCCTTTCGGGAAGAAATATGCCATGGTGGCTGTTGGGAGTATCCATGGTGGCTACAACCTTCTCGGCTGATACACCGAATCTTGTAACCGATATGGTTCGTACCGATGGGGTAGCTGCCAACTGGCTCTGGTGGGCGTTCCTGTTAACCGGGATGTTGACCGTGTTTGTGTATGCCAAATTGTGGAACCGATCGCAGGTTCTAACAGACAACGAATTTTATGAAATACGGTATAGCGGAAAACCCGCTGAGTTTTTGAGGGTATTCCGGGGTGTTTACCTGGGATTGTTTTTCAATGTATTTGTGATCGCCACTGTCTGTCTTGCTTTTATTAAGATCGTCGGGGTGATGATGGGCATCAATACCACCATGGCCCTGATCATTGCTTCTGTTATCGTATTGTTTTATGCCGGTCTGGGGGGCTTAAAATCCATCTTGTGGACCGATCTCTTTCAGTTTTCCTTTGCTTTGTTCGGAGCGATCATAGCTGCTGTATATTCGGTCAATTCTCCCCAGATTGGCGGTTTATCCGAGCTTTTCAGTCATCCCGCAGTGAGGGATAACCTTAATTTTCTCCCTAGCCTTTCCAATCCCACCATGTTTATTGGTATGTTTTTGATACCCATTGCCGTTCAGTGGTGGGCTGCCTGGTATCCCGGAGCCGAGCCGGGCGGAGGCGGATACGTGGTGCAACGGATGCTATCGGCTAAAAGCGAAAAGCATGCCACAGGAGCTACACTGTTGTTCAATTTCTTTCACTATGCCATTCGACCCTGGCCCTGGATCATCGTGGGACTGGCTTCTATAATTATTTATCCTGACATACAGGCTCTGAGTGATGCATTTCCGGATATGAAGACACAGTACGTGCAGCATGATATGGCTTATCCGGCCATGTTACAAAGGGTTCTTCCGGCCGGTCTTCTGGGTCTGGTGGTGGCCTCACTGATTGCTGCCTTTATGTCTACTGTGGCCTCTCAGTTGAACTGGGGCAGTTCTTACCTGGTGAACGATTTTTATGGCAGGGTGATCAATAAGAATGCTACCCAGAAACAACGCGTGCTTTTCGGAAGGCTTTCCACGGTTTTTCTTATGATCGTTGCTGTGTTGCTTGCTCTTTCCCTGGAGAACGCCCTGCAGGTTTTTCGTTACCTTTTGATGATCGGCGCAGGAACCGGCTTGATCTATATCCTCCGGTGGTTCTGGTGGCGGATCAATGCCTACTCAGAAATTGCTGCCATGGGAGCGGCTGTGATTTTCTCCTTGTTTTTTATCATTTTGGAGAACAATGCCCCTACTGTCGGGGGGAAGATTGAAATATTGGGAGTTTCCATGAGGGAATCCTATTGGGACAACTTTAAATTTGTGGGAATTGTGTTGCTGGTTACCATAACCTGGATCTCCGTATCCTACCTGGCACGACCTACAGACAAACACGTTCTGCGAAGTTTTTACCGTAAGATCAAGCCCGGCGGTCCCGGATGGAAAGCAGTTGTGGAAGGAGCCAGAAAGGAAGGCATTGAGCTTGAAAAAGTGAAGGACCAGAGATGGGATGTGCCTACCGGCATACTCTGTATGATCCTTGGATCCATCTCTATTTACAGCATCCTGTTCTCTATAGGTATGTTCCTCTACGGAAATGTCCAGAACGGTTTCATCTTTACAGCTATATTCCTTATTTCAGGCTTGTTG
>CAYNPZ010000044.1:2569-8328 GCA_964399175.1 uncultured Bacteroidales bacterium
TTAAAATCAGATCTATGAGACACTTAACTTTTATTTTAATTCTATTGCTCTTCGCTGGTTTCACGGCGAGGGCACAACAACAAGTCTCTGGTACGGTGACCAATGCCGAGTCAGGCGAGCCGATACCTGGAGTAACCATCATTGTAAAAAGTCAGCAAACGATTGGAACTACTACTGACATGGATGGTAACTATACGCTCACCGGCATCCCGGAAGATGCTGAAACCTTGGTTTTCAGTTTTGTTGGAATGGAAACCCAGGAAGTAGCCATTCAGGGCAGAAGCCAGATAGATGTTCAGCTTAAGCCCACTGCTCAGGAATTGGAAGAGGTGGTAGTTACTGCGCTTGGGATTGAGCGTGAAAGCAAACGTCTGGGTTATTCTGTAAGCCAGGTAAGTGGCGAAGAGATGGCTGATGCTGAAGCCATCAATCCTATTGAAGCCCTTCAGGGACAGGCTGCAGGTATCAACATTGAAAGCACCGACGGTGGTGTATTTGGAGGTTCGCAGTTCTCTGTCCGTGGTCCTTCCACATTGGGAAACGACAACCTGCCTATCTTCGTGATTGATGGTGTTATCCTTGACAATCCGCCCTCAGGTGGCAGCGAATGGAGCTCCAATCCCAGCGACTGGGGTAACCAGATCCGTAATCTGAACCCCCAGAACTTTGAGTCGGTATCTATCCTGAAGGGATCTGCAGCTACCGCATTATATGGTTCAAGGGCCATTAACGGGGCTGTGGTGATAGAAACCAAGAGTGGCCAGAGGGACCAAGGGCTCGGTATTCAGGTGAATCATACGAGCAGCTTGCGTTATGTATACGATACGCCTACACTGAACAATACTTACGGTCCCGGTACCATTGCCGGTTATGTAAGTTACGGTGAAACCGATGAGGACGGTGACTACTACCGTTTCGATACCCGAAACCAATTCCCCACCCGAACGGTTGACGGCGAAGAGGTGCCTTCTATCCGGAGAATGCCGGGTCTTCACTTTGGTCCGAAATATAGTGAATACGACGATTTGATGGTTGAAGATTATGATGGTACCATGGTTCCCTATGAACCGCGACGCAACAACTGGCTTAATGCTTACGATTTGGGTTTCACCAACAACACCAATCTTACTTTGAATGGTGGTACGGATCAGACTTCATTTTACCTGAGTATGGGTGTCAAGACCGATAAGGACGTTTATCCGAGGACTAAATTCAGCAAATATAACGGGATGCTGAAAGCCAGTCACGACCTTACCGATTTTCTTACCATTCAGGGATCAATGACCTATACCCATTCAGAGCCCAAGAATCCCCCGGTGAACTTCGGCAGCCAGTTTACGGCTTATTCATTCAACCGGATGTACAATACCAGTAAGTACAGCGATCCGGAGGTTTGGCAGGCCGATCACGGTGGTACACCAAACAGTGCCTATGGTGACGAATACGCTGAGGTTCCTAACCACGGTTTGTGGTTCAATATGTATAAAGACCTCACCGAAAGACGGGAGAATACCTGGAGACCCATCCTTAAGGTCACTGCTGAGGCTACCGATTGGCTCAGCTTCACTGCGGAAGGAAATATGAACATTTTTAACGTGGTTCAGGAAAACAAGGATCTGGGTGCCGGATATCAAAACGAAGGCGGCAGTTACCGCTTAAGCCACAGTCATAACCAGCGGATGACCGGTAAATTTACCGGCCAGATCAACCGGGAATTTGGAGACTTTACCTTTGATGCCACATTGGGTGGTGAATTATATTACCAGAAAAATTCCAGCTCCTATGTTCAGACAAGGGGCGGATTAACTGTACCCGGTCAGTTTTTCATGAACAACAGCAAGAGAGACCGTGCGAACAATGCTTCTGTTGGTGGCGAAAAGCAGATTAATTCTGCCTATGCACTGTTATCCCTTTCATGGAAGAATCAGCTTTACATTGATGTGACCGGACGTAACGACTGGTCTTCGGCACTGGTTTATGCCAACGGAACGGGTAACTACTCCTATTTCTACCCTTCTATCAGTGGTTCCTGGATTTTCAGCGACAGCTTTAATCTGCCCGGCTGGATTTCCTTTGGTAAACTGCGTGCATCTTGGGCAGAAGTTGGTAACGATACCGATCCTTATTACATCAACCAGGGTTATAGTGTAGGTACGCAGGAGCTTTCCTCTGGCAATATTTATACCAACGGAGTGAGCACCACATTGTTTGACCCGGATCTTTCGCCCGAACAGAAACAATCCGTTGAATTTGGTGCCAACATGCAGTTTTTCGACGGTCGCCTTGGATTTGACTTTACCTATTATAAGGAGAACACCTATGATCAAATCCTGGATATACCCGCACCCAATATCAGTGGTGTCAGCCAGCAGAGGATCAATGCGGGTAACATTCAGAACAAGGGTATTGAGCTTTCTGTGAATGGTACTCCTTTGAGAATGAATGATTTTTCATGGGATTTGACATTCAACTATACCCGCAACCGGAACAAGATCATTTCTCTTCACCCAACAGTGGGGGAATGGAAAAACCTTTCCGGTTCGCCTTCGTATGGTAACTATCGTATCGGTAGTGCTGCATACATCGGAGGTGACTACGGGGTATTGCTTTCAGACAGCAAAGCCCGTATTTACGAAGGTGATAATACCGAACATCATGGCAAACGAGTGCTGGGATGGACAGGTACATCACGCTCTCCGTTATATCAGCGGAGCGAGGTTCAGAAGGTCGGCTCCATCCAGCCAGATTTTGTTGGAAGCATCAAGAGTACATTCAACTATAAAAATCTGACGTTCTCCTTCCTGCTTGATGGTCGTATAGGTGGCGATGTAGCTTCCTTTACCAGTCGGTACGGAACGGCCTGGGGTTATCTGGAATCCGCTAATAAAGCCCATAATGTTCATGAAAGCAATATTGCATGGACCAGCCAGTATGAAGAGACCCAAGGTCGTGAATACAGCGACGGGGTTATTCCACAGGGTGTTTTTGCCGATGGTACTACGGTACCCACGCCTGATGGTGGTTCACAGGATGTAGGGGGCATGACCTATATGGAAGCTTATGAAGCTGGATATCTTGAGCCGGTACACCACTCTGCATGGCAATACTGGCAGCATTCGTGGGGTTCCGGCGTGCTTACGGATCAATGGTTCTATGAGCTGAGCTACCTGGCCCTGCGGAATATTAACCTTAACTATACCTTCCCCACGAATGTTGCTAGCAGTATTGGATTCCAAAGTTTGAACGTTGGACTGAAAGCAAGAAATGTGCTGTACTTCTTTAACAGTTCACCGAACAACATGCATCCGGAAGGTTTCCGTGGTAACCAAACGGGATACTCCTACTTTGAGCGTACTCCCGCTCCTTACCAAAGAACCATATCCCTGCGGTTGAATCTGGGATTTTAAACAATTATGACAACATTTATTTAAAAGAGATATATTATGAAAAGATTAGTTTTAACATTTCTCATGCTTGGCATACTTGCCGTATCCTGCGAAAAGGACAAGTTTGCCGAAATCAACAAGTCACCGTCAGACGTCAATGAACCGGACATGCGGTACCTGCTGACGAGTGCGCTTAACGCCATGAATGGCGAGCAATATACAACCTGGTTTTACAATTATACCCAATATATGCAACCATGGGTTCAGAACAACTGTGGCCAGGGCGGTTCATCCGTTCCTCAGGGGAATGGTTCCCAGCTTAATGAACTGAATGAGGTGGGACCCCTTGGTGGCTCCGGTGTGATGAACTATACGGCAGAGATACGCAATTTCATCGATGAGCGTTATGAGGGGAGACAAAGTGTGGCCCGCCAGAAACTGAAGGCCCTTACGTATCCCATACAGATTTATTCCATGCTTATGCATTCGGATATCTATGGGCCGGAAGCCTATACCGAGGCCATGCAGGCACGATTTACCGATCCGCCTTTGTTGACTCCCGAGTATGATACCCAGGAAGAATTGTTTAACGTCTTTCTTGAAGAGCTGAACATGGCACTGGACATCCTCCAAACTGATCAAACCTTTGAAGGAGAGGAGGTCAACCAGGTTAACCCCGGTCAGCAGGATTACGTATATGGCGGTAACTGGGACAAGTGGATCAGATTCATCAATTCACTCAAACTTCGGATCGCTGTCCGCCTGCTTCATCAGGATAGGGAAAGAGCCATCAGCATTGTCGAGGAAGTGGGAGAATCCGGAATTATGTCCCGAGATGATGAATTTGTCTATAATGGAAGTATCGACTGGCGCGGCCCTGCAAATAGTTATGTAGAGTTTGGCCATGGGGCCCGTTCGCTTGTCGAATTCCTTAAGGAAAACAGGGATCCAAGACTTCGTTTCCTTTTTAATAAGAACGATTTCAACAGCATGGTGGTTCAGGAATTCTTTGATCAGGATATGAAAGACGCCATTCCTTCATATATCAGGAAGCATATACACGATACGATTATACCTGCGGGTGAGATGTATGAAGGCAATATGGTCCAGGAAGACAGTACCGTGTTCCTGGGATGGAAAGGACCCGGAGAACCCTGGGTACGCTATTGGGGTGGCCCCGTATCCCCTGACAGTGCCCGTAGCGGTAGTGTGGCTCAGGATTACTTTATCACTACCAACTGGCAGATTGAGAACAAAACCTATGAGCCCAAGTCAAAATTTAAACTGTCTATGTATGGTACAGGTATCAATAAGACTTATCCCGATGTGCCCGGTGTTACAGTTCAGATGGAGAGGGATGTTCCCTTTTATAAGGTGATGTATGCGGCTGCAGAGACCAACCTGTATCTTGCTGAGTTCTCACTTCTGGGGGCCAACCTGCCCAGCAGTGCAGAAACCTATTTCAACAATGCCATTCAGCAGTCTGTACAAACCTATGACTTTTTGGCTGAAACAAATAACATCATGTATTACGATCAGCCTTATGACACCAAACATGGTGCGTCTGTAGGTTTGAAAGACGGCGAGCTACAGGGTCTTGCCAGCCAGGAGCCATATAGCCTGACCGGTACACAGGCAGAACAACTGGAGAAGGTTTATATTCAGCAGTATATTCATTTTATGGGCAAGCCCAATGAGCAATATGTTACAGCACGCAGAAGCGGCATTCCCAAGAGAGGCAGCGAATATTTAGCCTGGGCTCCTTTCTATGACGGTGGTAACGAGTTGATAATTCCCAGAAGATGGCGTGTGAATCAGCCTACCGCTGACGATATCATGTATGATAATAAGATCGAAGCCTATAATGAGGCCGGATTTACCCCCGGCGCTGATGATGCACAAACATTGAATCAGGAACGTGTGTGGTATGATCAGGGCGCTCCCAACTGGGGCGAAGGACCAAACTATCAGTAGATTTTATTCATGCTTTAAAAAAGAGGCCATGATCCATGGCCTCTTTTTTTGTGAACAATTTGGCTTGTTCCGGCTGGTTAAAAAAGGGGGTATTTTTTGTTTTCTCTTTGAATGTTAAACAGTTTCCGCGATAAGATTGGAAGTCTCACCGGTAAGATTGGGAGTCACTTCGGGGAGGTAGGTAGTCTTATCGAATAGAAAGGGAGTCTCTCCGGGAAAATAGGGAGTCTCTCCGGGAAAATAGCAAGACATCCCTGTAAGATTGGGCGTCACCTCGGGCAGACGGCGAGTCTCACCGGGAAGATTGGGAATCATACCGATAAGACAGCGAATCCTTTCGGGAACGCAGGGGATCATCCCGGTCAGATAGCGATTTACCTCGGGCAGCCAGGGAGTCTC
>CAYNPZ010000044.1:8428-25959 GCA_964399175.1 uncultured Bacteroidales bacterium
CAGGGAGTCTCTTCGGGGAGATAGAGAGTCTCATCGGAAAGATATGGATTCACCTTTAAGGGATAGGTAGTTTCTCGAGGAGGCATATAATTAGCCGGAGGAAAGAGGTTGACACTTCGGTGAATGAGGTGGTCAGTCGGACGGGATGGGCAGTTTGATGATTTTATACAGAACGCTCTTTTAGAGTTTCTTGCTTGTTGCTTTCGTTACAAAGGGTTTATCCGGCTTGCCGGCTTTCACCCAATTAATCCATATTACCTCCTGACAATTTTGACGTACATTTACCGGCCAGTATATATTTTGGTAAGTCAAAACCATGAATGGATTCAATTTAATTTGTTTTCATCAACTTGCCTTCACTCAAAAATTTAAACTATGAAATTCGATCACAAATATTATTTTGGAGTGCTGATTGTAATGATTGGAATGCTTATGGTATCATGCACCAGCAGGAAGAAAAGCAACCTTGATTATGTCAATCCCTTTATCGGAACCGGCGCCCATGGACATACCTATCCCGGGGCAACGGTTCCATTTGGCTTTGTTCAGCTTAGCCCGGATACCCGCCTGGAAGGCTGGGACGGATGCTCAGGCTACCACTATTCCGACAGTGTGGTATATGGCTTCAGCCACAGGCACCTCAGCGGAACCGGCATACTGGATTATGGCGACATCCTCTTCATGCCTACTACAGGTGAGATCCAATATGACAACGGGTACGAAAAATCTCCCGACCAGGGATATGCCAGCCGCTTCTCTCATGATCAGGAAGAGGCAGCTCCCGGTTATTATGGCGTGTACCTGAAAGACTATGATCAACCCATACCAAAAGCTATATTGCACACAGCGATATTATGGATGGAGGAATACTTACCTTCCAAATGGATGATCAGCCTGGTGAATCGTTTGGTAAAGATGACAATGACCGGCCTGCATCAGTTATACGGGATCATCCCATCAACACGGCTCCTTTCATCAGACAGGGAGAACGTATCTTCCGGGATACCACCCGGGTAACCATGGGTAGTCTGACGCCTGATGCCGAAATTTATTATAGCCGGGAAGGTGCTGAACCTGACCGGCATTCATCCAAATATAAGGACCCACTTACCATAAAGCAAACATCCCGTTTGAATTTCAGAAGCTTTCACCCGGAATATGGATCCAGTGCGGTTATCAAATCTGAATTTAACAAAATACCTGAAAACCGGGATATTCAATTAATGACGAAATATTCTCAGCAGTATACTGCCGGGGGCAAAACTGCCCTGATCGATATGATCCGGGGCAGCATGAATTTTCGCACTGGTGCCTGGCAGGGATATCACGGCAATGACCTGAAAGCCACTGTTGATCTGGGAGAACAGATGTATGTCAGTTCCGTCGGATTAAGTTGTTTGCAAAACATCGGATCCTGGATTTTTCTGCCGGAATGGGTGAGCTTTTCAGTCTCAAAGGAAGGGGAAAACTTTCAGCCCCTGGGTAAGGTGGAAAGCGGAATATCTCCAAAACATCCGGAGCCCGTTCAGCATAAATTCACGGTTTCCTGTGGCCGGGAGATACGTTACATTAAAGTCCATGCCAAAAATATGGGTACCATCCCCGAATGGCATGACGGGGCAGGCGAGCCTGCCTGGATCTTTGCCGATGAGATCGTTTTTAAATGATTAAAAGAGGAATATTCGACCATTAAGCACAAACCATGGACTCTGGCACAGCCTGATCGCCTCCCTTTTGAAGGGAGGTAAGGGAGGGTACGCCACCACAGAAGTTTTAGAATAATTCAGCATTTATCTGCGAAATATTAGAATAATAATATGCCCATTGAGATTGCGTTTATTTATCATATCGTTTTAATTCCCGGTTTTAATACTGGATTCTATGGGATCTTTATTTCCACATCCGGTATTAATTCTTGTGGATGGTGTCCGGGTGAACAGTATACAAGAGGTCAATCCGCATAATGTGAAATCCCTGGAATTGGTAAAGAGCGGTTATGCAACCACTGCATCCGAAGGATCCATCGGGGGTGTGCTTAAAATTACCACCAAAAACGGGAGGTAAACATGCCATAAAAAAATAAGGGCTATTTTGTTAAAAGATAACCCTTATTTTTTCTTAGGCTTCATAATTTTTTTGGGCCGGAAAAACGCTTAATGAGAGGTTTCTGGATAATTTGCATTTTCCCATTGAACTTCGCCTTCCTCCAGACTCCAGTCTATGCCGAAGTACCCGGTTGCCTGTATTCCGGTGTTTTTAACTCCGATCTCAGAGGCATCGTATACAGCAAAATCCGGAGCATTGTAGAAAGGATACATGTATTTCCTGCTGTTTAGAAGCCTCCATCCTTTTGGGCCGGTTGCCGAAACCACACCCACTGAAGTTGATCCATTGGATTCCCGGGGTCTGACAAATACACAAGCCAGGCTGTTACCGTTAAGATTCTCATCTCCAACCGAGATGCTTTCACCGTTAACCTGGATGGGACTGCCGTTTAACAGGTCGTCCCAGGCGGCATTGGTTCGAGCATTGCCGTAAAGGATGACGTCCCTGCCGGCATACTCCGACGCGTTGAAAGCCGTGTCCGGGATGATATCAACAGCTCCGTTGCCTTGATACCAGAAGGTTTCCGCGTCGTATCTTGCCTTATCGTAGGCATGTCGATTTTCTTCAGGATTGCCCTGTGTTGCATAAACAAACATGAAATGGTTTTTGAAAGCCCCCTTGAAAGTACCATACCGATGGGGACCTTTCAGTTTTTTGGAAGGTTTATCTATGGTTTTCCAAGTGCCGCTTTCGTCTCGGGCCAACCAGAGCTGCTTGTCCTGTTCGGGATAAGTCACTTTCTGCACCGATTGTCCGTCGATGGCAAAGCCTATGGAGTCTTTCGATGTAAGATGGTCCAGTTTCAGGCCTAATCGGGCTACATTTTCGGTATTCCCCTGGAATACATTTTTACCCGGCACAAATTCAATATCTGCCTTGCTTATTTCCAAATGGTTGATTTGGGCTTCAATGCCCAGCCAGTGCTTGTAAGCCGATACGCCCGGATTGGCTGTGACAAAGGTAACCTGCCGTATTTCCTCGTTTTCGGGTACGCGGTGCCGCGCAAAATAGTCGAACAGGGGTGGCCAGTCAACGCAGGCTGCACCCGGCGCATCGGAATTATCCCACCAGTGTCCCGCACCGGGCTCTTCATGAAACCGGTAGGGGATTTCATATTTATCCAGTGTATCCATCATCTGGTAAGCCTGATCAACCGGAACCACCTGATCATCTTTGCCATGAATGATGTAGACACCGGTATTGTTCCGCAGGTTTTCCACCAGTCCGAACGTATTGCTCGGGCTCATACTCCTGTAATAAAGCTTCTCAGTAGGATTGGCCTCTTCCAAAAGTTTGCTGCCGCCATAGGTCCAGAAGCTGTTCCATCCTGCGCTGGGCCCGATGGCTGCCCACTTATCCGGATAAGTGACCCCCAGGTACCAGGTCCCGTGGCCTCCCATGGAATGGCCGGTCAGGTATACCCGCTCCGGATCAATATTATATTTTTCTTGTGCTATATTGAGTACCTCAATGGCATCGATACGGCCCCAGTTCTCCCAGTCATATCCATAAGGACGTCGGTTGGTCGGAGCCACTATATGTCCCCACGATTTGTGGTGATAGGCCTGCGCCTGGTTGATGGCCTCCACCGACGCACCATGAACAGAAAGAAACAGTGCCTTAGATCCATTTGATTCTGAAGAAGCAGGGTTGACTGCATAATACTGCAGGCTGCCGTCTATGTGGCTTATGAATGTTTTCCTCTGCGGCTGCCCGGGCTTTTTAATGCTGAACCTTACTGTGGAGGTATCAATGATTTGGTCTCCGGAGTTCAATGACAAGCTGATATTTTTACGACCTGTTTCAGCAGGGGCCAGGCCTTTGATGTCAAAAGGCACTTTCCGGATGGTCATCGGAGCAACAACCGGCAGGGAAGTGGTGGTAGATTGCATGTTTTCTCCTTCCGAGCGGATTGAAAGATTCTTGCGGGGCTGTTCCGTACCATTTACAACGATAACCGCAGCCTGGTCATTGACCGGTTCTCCTCTGATCAGATCAGGAAAAGTGGGATCATTGACATTGAACATTACCGCTGACCGCATGGGATTCAGTCTGATCTTCAGTTTTCCTCTTGTACATCGGAAAAGCAGATGATTTTTACCCTCCTTAAGCTTTATGGGCATCAGGCTGTAATTGTACTGGGGCCTCCATGAAGGGGAATTGTCTTCAAGCTGGTAACGATTCCCTATGCGCGGCTCGCCATTGACAAAAACCATACGGTGCCCCATACCTTCAAGCAGTACAACCTTATCCCGGTCGGAATGGACCGAAACATAGGCATAATTGTTTCTGAAGGTTTTGTGCTGGAACCATCCGGCACTGTCGACTTCAATCGTTTTCCACGACAATTCACCTTCAGGAGTCATCAACTTTTCTTCGTCTGATCCCGGATACGTAAAGTTGCCCTTGATAAGTTTGGCTTCCAGGGCATCGTAACTGCCCGAAGGCAGACGCTTATTTAAAATCCTTACTTTTTCAATGCGTTGCCGGTCTTCAGAAGTGAAAGGTGCCCCTTCCGGTTGGAGGGGATGGACAGCTTTTTCTTTTTTCTCTTCTGTCTGACAGCTGAAAAGCGTCAATGCGAACAGAAGAAAGAGTAATCCGGTAAAATGTCTTTTGTAGAAATTAATTAGAATCATGATATGAAAATTTAAACGTTTGTACAATTTATAAACAAATTAGGGTGATGTGTTGTTAGCGATTCCTGTGCCAGGTTTCCCCCCTTCGTCAATAAACCAGGTTCCTTTATCAGGGGTGGTTAAAGAGATAACATAGCAGTATTTTCCACCGGTAATATTGATTTCTGTCGGAATCTTTAATTGAGGAAGGCTATTTGGCCTGAGTTGTTTTAGATTAAGTGCATAAGTTCCATTTTCTCTGTGAAATTGTTACTGTCTGTAATACAGGTTTTTCATATACCATTTTATCTTAACGCCCTGATGACTGATGAAATTCACCCCATCACTCCCTGCCGGTTTCTTGCTAAACTGAACAATGCCCCATGTTTCCGGGCGGTGCATGTCGATTCTTCCCTGGGGCGACCACACCCAGTTTTGTTCAGGGAGTAAATTGCCGGAATCATCCCGTTTTTTTCGGTATTCATTATTCTTAATTTCGGTTTTCCATTGCACCCTCGAAAAATTGATCCTCCACTGGTCGTTATTCCGGGGTTTGGAGCCAGGCATGATGCTTTTAAGTGCTTTCCAGGGAATGGCTATCTCGGCATTCCAGTATTTATCTTTATCGCCCGGGTTGTTTATAGTTCCTTTGATGTGTACAGCTGTTTTTAAACCTTTCATATCCCAATGGGTTAATGGAATGCCGCCGTCTCGGTAAGGCTTTGTCAGCAAAAGATCCCAAACCGTGTTGAGTGCATTCATTTCCAGCTCGGCATATTGGTGGGTATCTCCATCGGGATCAATGAAGACCTCAAAGTCATTATCATGAAAGATGACGGCATCCCGCTGCTTAATTCTTCCCCAGACATGGGGTTCTTCCATTTGTGCGAAGATATAGAAATGGCGGTCATCCCAAAGCATTTTTATTTTGGTTTTATATTCTGGCTTATCCCTGAGCCGGCCTTCAATATCTACAAAAGGGTCCGTCCAGGGGGCTTGTTCCCAGGCGTTCTCATTTTGCCTGCCGTCAATGGTCAGTGCTCGCGGGGTTTGCATGCAGATATAAGTCCTCGGGTTAAAAGGTATGGGATGTTCGGGAGCCTTTTGAAGCATCCTGTCTGAAGATTGCTCCTGGGCAAAAATTAGTGAAGGGCTTCCAACAGGAAGAATACCGGCGGAAATGATGATAAGCAGGATAAGGGCCCTCTTTTTAGAAATGATCATCTTTTATTAGGTTTTTTTTATTTTTGGTATGTTTGTTCATGCAATGAACTAACTAATTCAGGGCAAATGTAAGGGTTTTGTTTTAGATTCCGCTGGGCTCAGGCTAAAATTTCCCGTTCTTCAACACGAAATTTTATTAGATTTGTTGGTTACAAGATTGCCCTTTAATAATGACCTTTTAAAACGATTGATATGAAACGTAGAGAATTTCTGAATACGGTTACTGTTTTCGGTCTGGGAATTACTTTTACCGGATTCCGTTCTGTTACCCGTTCCTATGCAAAACCTACACTGAAAAACTGGGCATGGATAGGCAAACCCAACGATCTGTCACCGGATAATCTGAATGAGCTGTTTGGCCATTTACGGGATAATGGCATTGCAGCTATTCTCATGGGAGGCGATATTGAAGGATATCAAAAAGCGGCACCTTATGCCCGTAAAAACGGTGTTGAACTCCATGCCTGGACTATGGGTACACGTCGTACCGGACTGCAGGAAAAACATCCCGACTGGTATATGATAAACCGCAACGGGGTTTCCTGTGTGGATGATCCGCCTTATGTGGGCTATTACAGGTGGTTGTGCCCCAGCAAACAGGAAGTAAGGGATCATATTACCGAAGAAATATTGAAAGTAGCAGAGGTTGATGATTTGACAAGTATTCATCTCGATTACATTCGTTATCCCGATGTAATTCTGCCCAGGGCTTTGTGGGAAAAATATGATATTGTTCAGGATCGGGAATATGCCCAGTGGGATTACTGCTATTGCGATGACTGCCGGCGAAGATTCAGGGAGCAGTACGGAAAGGATCCTTTAAAACTTGAAGATCCTTCAAAGGATGATGACTGGGATCAGTACCGCTATGACCAGATTACGGCGGTGGTTGATCGGGTTTACCATGCCGTAAGAAAATATGACAAACAGACAACAGCTGCTGTGTTTCCCACGCCCTCGCTTGCTAAAATGATCTGCCGGCAGGACTGGACCAACTGGAATATCGATGCGGTGATGCCCATGATCTATCATAGCTTTTATAACAAAGAGGTTTCATGGATAGAAGAGGCAACCCGTGAAGGCGTCAATAAACTTCCTTCAGATGTTCCGCTATATGCGGGGTTGTTCCTTTCTGATTTAAATCCGGAACAATTGGTGAAAGCATTAGAATATGCCCATAAAGGCGGGGCAAAGGGAGTGTCTTTCTTTACCGGCCATACGCCCACGGATGAGCACTGGAGAAAATGGAACAAGGCCCTTAAAAATTATGATGTACTTTAACCTTATTCGGCCTTTTTATTGATTTCATTCCGGGTGAAACGCACGCTTAGGATGTAGGGTGGTTGGCATTTCTCTCAGTGGCCGTAAGTGGTGGTTACAACGGTGCCGTCAGGTGGCACTTCAACACCGGGATAACAGCAATCCCATGTATGCTTGTTATCCTTGATGCGGATTCTGTATTGGCCTCCCATACCTTTGACGAGATCTTCATATTTCCCTACCCCAGGCTACCCAGTCGCCTTTGGTGGGGCTGCCTGTTCTTTTTCTGCGGGCAGGAGCATTGAAGTCAGTTATTTCATTTTCCATGAGCAGTGCCACAATCTCTTCGCCGTCGGGAGAGCGGACAAATCCCGGCTCACAAACATGAATTTTACGAGAGCTATATACTTCTTCAGGTTTGTTCCAGGTTAATCCACCATCGTATGAATATCAGTGTTTTCATGGTTCTACCGACTGGGACTCTTCTTTGGTTTCCATGGCTTCAACCGCTGCACCGATGATTCCTGCATGGTTTTGTAATTCAGCAGGAACTACTTTTGTTTTAACCTTTTTCAGATATTGGGCGTATTTATCGAATTTTTTGCTTGCTCCCCCGCCAATAATAATGAGTTCCGGATAGAACAACCCCTCCAGGTGGTGCAGGTATTTACCGAAACGTTTGCCCCATTTTTTCCATGAAAGATTTTCCTGTTTTCTTATGGCATCTGAGGCCCAGTGCTCAGCCACCTTCTTTTTCTTTTTAAGGTAAACATGACCCAGCTCGGTATTGGGGAGCAACACCCCATTGGTAAAGAGGGCAGTGCCCAGCCCAACGCCTACCGTCACAATCAGGCCGACACGCCTGACATCTTTGCCATGGCCAAATCTCATTTCTGCCAATCCGGCTGCATCGGCATCGTTAAGAACCTGTACCTGACAATTGGTGGCTTCGGATAATAGTTTGGGAGCATCCTGTCCGATCCAGGAATCATCAATATTGGAGGCATTCTGTACTATGCCGTTCAAGAAGGCTGCGGGAAAGGCTACCCCAACGCTGCCCTGATAATTAAAATGATCAACTATTTCCTTAATGGTTTTTGCAACCGCCTCAGGACTTGCAGGATCCGGTGTAGGAATACGATGGCGGTCAGACTGGAGCTCTCCGTTACGTGTATCAACAAGTGCTCCTTTGATACCAGATCCTCCGAAATCTATGCCTAAGCAAATGTTCTCATCCATATGACTTCCGGTTTTAAATTGATTGATTGACAATTTTTATAGATAACAAACGAATAAAATTCTCCTGTTGTTTGTGAATGGAAATTTATAAAATCTCATTAAAAATTCAGACTCCTTTAATAAAAATAATCCGGTTTCTGCGCTCATGTCTTTTCAATCAGTTGTTTTACATAGTCACCAATGGCCAGGCAAGCCGTTAACCCGGGCGATTCTATCCCTACAAGGTTAATGAAGTTGGGATATCCTTTATCCGCTTCGTTGCATATGATAAAATCACGCACGGAATCCCCCGGCTTCTGCAATTTGGGCCTTATTCCTGCCTGGTCGGGGTGAAGATCATCCTGTTCCAGAAAGGGTAAAAAACGCTTTGCTGATTCATAAAACTGATTCTTGCGGGAGTGTTCCACAGAATAATCCCTGACGTTATCACCGAGATAAACTGTATTGGGACCTAGCTTGAGTCCGCGGTTTAGATCCACCGTTGCATGGATGCCCAAACCTGTGGTATTCGTTTCAGGTACAGGATAAACCAGCCGGCTGACCAGTTTGCCCTTTCCGTTTCCTACTCCCCAGTATTCACCTTTCCAGAAATAAAGCCGGTAAGTAGGATCATCGATTCCTATAAGTCTTGAAATTTCATATGCTCCCAACCCTGCAGCGTTGATCACAATGCGGCTTGAAAAAATGAAATCACCCTCGTCGTCATTTACTGTCACCTCATATCCCCCATCAACTTTCTTCAGCCCGGTTACCTTATTGTTGTAAGCCATGTCCACGCCTTTTCTGCCGGCTTCCTTTTCCAGTTCCTTCATCAATCCATGAGAATCCACTATTCCTGATTCCGGATAATATAAGGCAGATATGGCTTCAACGTTTGGTTCCAGTTCCCGGACTTCCTTCCTGGTGATTTGTTTTCCCGAGGTTACCCCGTTTTGTATCGATCCTTCCAGTATAGAGGGCAGCTGTTTCTCTTCTTCCTCATCGGTAGCTACTATGATTTTACCGCACTTGCTGTAAAGGATCTCGTTCTTTTCACAGTAGTCGTATAAAAGTTGCCTGCCTTCCACGCATAGGCGTGCTTTTAATGAGCCCCGCGGATAATATATTCCCGAATGGATGACTTCTGAATTCCGGCTTGAAGTTTCCTTTCCGAATCCCTTGTTTTTCTCAATAACTACAATATTGCCGAAATCTCCCGACAGTCTTGCTGCTATTGCCAGGCCGGCAACACCCGCTCCTATAATGGTTATATCTGTATCCAAATGTATTTTGTTTAAACCTTTTTAGTTGGTTTTTACAGGCACAATTTAGTAAAATAAAAAGAGTGAATCAAAACGGAACAATCCCCGGTTCTGTTATTTTTGACATGGATTCCCCTCTATATCTATAAAAGATTAATTGAGGTATGGGATTTGGTTTTTAAAAATAAAACATTATTTTTATGAATTTAAAAGTCCATCCCAATTTCCGGGAACTTCAACGTTGCTCAACTAAAAATATGACATTATGGAAAGACAAGAAATCAAAGAAAGAGTTAAAAAAGTAATTGCAAACGTCCTCAATACTGATATGGCAGAGATAGCAGATGATGCCAATTTCATTTTCGACCTGGGGGCGGATTCCATTCAGAGCGTTCAGCTCATCGCAGGCTTTGAAGAGGAATTCGATATCGATATGGACGAAGATAAAGCAAAGGAAGTCCAGTCGGTTTCAGGAGCTATTGATTTCATCGCAGGTTATCTGGAATGAGGTGTAAGACATAAAAATTAAATCTTATGAGTGAAAGAGCCGATATTCATCAAAAGAATATAAAAAACTTTTTCTATCCTGAAGCAATAGCTGTAGTTGGTACCAACAGACAAAGAGGAACTGTTCCCGGCGATGTATTCGTTAATCTTCTCAAGGCAGATTTTAACGGTGTACTATTTCCGGTTAGCCCAAGAGACAAATACATTTCCGGTGTCAAAACTTATAAATATGTAATTGATATAGATGATCCCGTGGATTTGGCGGTAATAGTGTTTCCAAGTTCTGTGGTGCATATGGCTTTAGAACAATGTGGCAAAAAAGGCATCAAGTCAGTGATCGTTATTTCTGCCGGCTTCAGAGAAGTAGGTGGTGTTGGCAAGGAACGCGAGGATCAGATTATGGAGATCGCTGAGAAATATGATATGTCGATTATAGGACCGAATTGTCTGGGTGTTATCAATACCGACAGTCAGGTACAGCTCAATGCTTCTTTTGCCCGAAACCTCCCCCATGAAGGGAATATTGGATTTATTTCCCAGAGTGGGGCTTTGTGCACGGGCGTACTTGATTATGCAATGGCCCATCATATAGGTTTCTCAAAGTTCATCAGCTTCGGCAACAAACCGGATGTCAATGAGATTGATCTGATGTATTATCTGGCGGAGGATGAAAAAACCAGCGTCATTCTGATCTATCTTGAGGAGATTTCAGACGGGCCCGGTTTAATGAAGGCGGCCGAACATGTTATTGCAAAAAGCCATAAACCTGTATTGCTTCTCAAGGGAGGAAGAACTTCCGAAGGTGCATCGGCTGCCGCATCTCATACAGGATCACTTGCCGGAAGTGACCAAATCAACAGTGCAGCATGTGAACAATCAGGAATCATCCGTTGCAACAACATTGAGGAGATGTTTAATATTGCCGTGGCATTTGCTTATCAACCGATACCCCAGACCGATAAAGTGGCAATTATTACCAATGCCGGAGGTCCCGGTGTGTTGGCCACAGATGCTGTGGTTAGTGAAGGGGTTAAGCTTTCTAAATTCAGTGAGGAAACATCGAGTACACTCAAAAAGAGCTTGCCTGCCACTGCCAATATTAATAATCCCGTCGATGTCATTGGTGATGCAAGAGCTGACCGATACAAGGTTGCTATTTCAGCCGTCTGTGAAGACCCTGATGTTGGGGGTGTCTTTGTTATCCTTACTCCCCAGTCAATGACTGAAATCAACGAGATAGCCCAGGAAATAATTAATGTTTCAAATTATTACGAAAAGCCACTCTATGCTTCATTTATGGGTGAGGCTGATGTTGGAGAAGGGATTAAGATGCTGGAAAGAAAAAGGATCCCGCATTATTTCCTTCCTGAATCCATGGCCAAATCCTTTGCGAATGTTTTTTATTTCAATGAACTGATAAAACAGGCAAAAGCCAAACCAAGATTCTTCAATGATGTAGATAAAGAAAAGGCGCATAACCTTTTAGATTCGGCAATCGAATCGGGCAAAAATCACCTGCCTGAATATGATGCTGTCAAAGTACTTGAAAACTATAACCTTCCATTTATGCCAAATGGCTTGGCAAATTCCAGGGAAGAAGCCGGAAAAATTGCCGGGGAGCTTGGTTATCCTGTTGTTATGAAGATCATGTCGGAAGATGTGGTCCATAAGTTTGATATCAACGGCGTGGTGCTTAATATTAATTCCAGGGAAGAAGCAGAGGAAGCCTATGATTCAATCACTGAAAATGCAGCCAAACATGCCCCTGAGGCTAATGTGGAAGGTGTTTTTGTAACCCGTCAGATATCTCAGGGCGAAGAGGTAATTCTTGGAACCAAACAGGACCCTGTTTTCGGACCTGTTATCATGTTCGGATTGGGGGGGGTATATGTTGAAGTTTTTGAGGATGTAAGCTTTAAAGTGGCACCTGTGGATGAAAGGGCAGCAGAGAAAATGATTAAACAAATTAAAGCCTACCCTATGCTTTCCGGCTTTAGAGGTCGAAAATCTACTGATCTGGCTACTGTTAAAGAAATTATTATGCGGCTTAGTCACCTGGCCCTCGATTGTCCTCAAATAAAAGAATTGGATATTAATCCCCTGATCGTCCTTGAGGAAGGTAAAGGTGCTTTTATTGCCGATGCCAAGATTATGTTGTAATCAGATAAAATTTATTTTTTAACTTAAAAATACTTTTAGCCATGAGAATTTTAATTCATGAAAATTATCAGTCATTAAGCAAATGGGTTGCTTATTATATTGCTAAAAAAATCAAAGATTTCAATCCGACCTCTGATAAGCCTTTTGTTTTAGGGCTTCCAACTGGATCATCGCCTGTCGGTACCTATCAGAACTTAATTGAACTCTATAAAGAAGGAAAAATCTCATTCCAAAATGTAGTTACCTTCAATATGGATGAGTATGTGGGTATATCTGAAGATCACGAGGCCAGCTACCATTATTTTATGTATTACAATTTATTCAACCACATTGACATTCCTAAGGAGAACATCAACATCCTGGATGGAAATGCAAAGGACCTGGACGCCGAATGCACCCGTTACGAAGAAAAGATTCAAAGCTATGGCGGCATTCACTTGTTTCTGGGTGGCATTGGAGCAGACGGCCATATTGCTTTCAATGAACCGGGTTCTTCCCTTTCCTCAAGAACCCGCCTGAAAACCTTAACAGACGATACCATTCAGGACAATGCCCGGTTCTTTGACAATGACCTCCGCAAAGTGCCCAGGACAGCTTTGACAGTTGGTGTGGCTACAATCATGGATGCTGATGAAGTGCTGATTATTGTCAATGGTCTCCGTAAAGCACGAGCTTTGAGAATGGGTGTGGAAGAGGGAGTAAACCATATGTGGACGGTTTCTATGCTTCAGCTCCACCGCCACGGAATTATTGCCTGCGATGAGGAATCCACAGAGGAGATTAAGGTTGGAACCTTAAAATACTTTAAGGACATAGAAAGAGAAGCGTTAAATTCACTGCCTGACTTATAGCGATTATATCAAAGGAAGCGTCGGTCATTAAATCAACAATGTATTATTGAAAATAATTATTCGATGGAATACAGAAATTTAACAGACTCTGAAATTTCCCTGCTGGAAAAGAATGGATGCGCGGCCGAAGACTGGTCGCGCATCCAGGTAAATCCGGAGTTGGATCCCCAAAGGTTGCACCAGGTTTATTTCGCTGGTGATGTTAAAATTGGCTTGCTTTCAGGAGAAATTGAAGTGGAAAAAGGAGTAAGAAAACCCTCCGGTATATACCGGACCTATATTAAAGACTGCATTATCGGCGATGGGGTTTACATTACCGGTGTAAGCAATCTGGTTTCCTATCATATAGACCAAAGGGTGGCTATTGAGAACGTCAATACTCTCATGACCGAAGGGGAGAGCACTTTCGGCAACGGCATTGAACTGGAGGTTTTAAATGAAGGGGGCGGCCGGGACTTACCCATATGTGATAAGTTATCGGCACAGATGGCTCACATTATGGTGAATTACCAGCACGATCGTAAATTGAATGAAAACCTCGGCAAGATCATTCGGGAGTATACAGATACAAAAAAATCTGATAAAGGAACCATTGGAGAAGGTGTCAGAATCATCGGCACCCATACCATAAGAAATGTGAATGTAGGAAGCTATGCTGAAATTTATGGTGCCATGCATCTGGAGGAGGGAACCATCAGCAGTTGCAAGGAGGCTCCGGTTATAATAGGACCGGGTGTGACGGCCAAAGAATTCATGGTACTTTCAGGGTCCAAAATAGATAGTGGTGCCATTCTTGAAAAATCCTTCATTGGTCAGAGCGTGAAGGCAGGGAAACAGTTTTCAGCAGAAAATTCGGTTATCTTTGCCAATAGCGAACTATTCCACAGTGAGGCTGTAAGTATTTTTGGGGGCCCCTATACCATTTCCCATCACAAGTCAACACTTCTGATTGCCGCACAGTATTCTTTTTATAATGCCGGCAGCGGCTCGAACAAAAGCAACCACCTTTACAAGCTTGGCCCGGTTCATCAGGGAATCCTTGGGCGGGGTTCGAAAACCGGTTCATTTTCCTACATGATGTGGCCCTGCCATTTGGGACCGTTTTCAGTAGTGCTCGGCAAACACAAGACCAATTTCGATACTTCAGATTTGCCCTTTTCCTATATCGATGCCAAAAGCGACAGAAGTGAACTGATTCCGGCGCTCAACCTGTTTACTGTCGGTACCTTGCGCGACAGCAGGAAATGGCCTGAAAGAGATAAAAGAGAGGATCCGGAAAAGCTTGATCTGATCCATTTCGATCTGTTCAGCCCTTTTATCGTTCAAAAGATGGTGAATGGTTCCAAAATAACACAAAAGCTAAAAGACAATGCTTCCAGGGATCAAAAGTATGTGCCTTATAAAGGACTTCATATTCCGCGGTTAATGCTCCGGACAGCCCAGAAATATTATGAGATCGGTATTAAGGTTTACATGGGCTCTGAGCTTGTCAAATTTCTGGAAGCGTCAAAAGCCGGTAGCTTTGAGGAACTGAAAAAAGAATTCATTCAAGGTAATGAAAATGGCAAGGGTAAATGGGTGGATCTTTCCGGGATGTTTGCCCCACAGGAAGAAGTAACACGGATTTGCCAGTTGGTTAAGGAAGGAACAGTGAGCTCTGTGGATGATCTTATGGCTGAGCTTAAGAAGATATATGATAACTACACGGAATACTCCCGGGCATGGTGCTTTGATCTTATTGCTGGACGACTGGGAATTCAGTTGAAAGAAATTACCAAAGATCACCTTATTGGTATCATCAAAGACTGGAAAACGAATGTAGAAAAGATGAACAACATGATCATCAAGGATGCACAGGGCGAATTCTCAGAAAGCAGCAAGATTGGATTTGGAATCGACGGAGATCAGGAAACGCGCGATCAGGACTTTGAAGCTGTCAGAGGCAAATTTGAGGATAATTCCTTTGTTCAGGGACTAAAGAAAGAAACGGAAGAGATTGGCAAAAAAGCCGAAGCATTGATCAAAAAATTGGAGTCGATTTAAAGAGGATGCATTCTTAGTTTATTGAACCCGAATTATTACCAGTAATTCTGACGCTATTGAAAAACCTGGCTTTTTGGTTCATTATTTTTCGCAAAAAGCCAGGTTTTTCTAATGTGGGGTTACCTGCCCGCCGGAGCTAGCAGGCGGGCAGGGATTCTACCCGCAAACCATCGCGCATTCATAAAATTCACTCTCCCGCTTTTATCAGCGGGATTTAGGAATAATTCAGGTTAAAGAATCATAGCAGTTTCTGCGACGTCTAAAGTTACATATTTTAACTCATTTCAAATTGTTACTGTCTGTGGCATCGACTGCATATTTTTTATAATTTGCAGAATTTGAATTTATTTGAACTGATCGGTTATGGACGATGACCGTCAAGTATGCACAAGCCATGGAGAAAAATACTAAAGAAAAAGAGCAGGAAGAAACGGAAAGAGATGAAATGGGACCGGAAGAAACGGCCTCCTACTGCCGGCATTATGCCATGTGCAAGATCGATTTTCTCAATACCGGGATCTGTGCATCAGGTTCTGAAAATTGCTTTGTCAGTTATTACCCCCAGGGTCGAATGGCGCTTTATGCAGCACTCACCGATGGGCGGATCCCACTTACGGAAAAAGCAGCGGAAATTGCAGACGATTGTGATCTTTGCGGATTATGCGACAAGCAATGTCATTTTGTTACGGGCATGAGACCGGTAAAAGTTGCCAGGGCCCTGAAAAACTACATAGATGAGCACAGAGACCAGATTTGTCCCACTGAAGTGAATGATCCGGTTTATGACGAGCTGGCCGGTATAACGGGAGAAACATGGTGCAGCAAAGACCCCGCCGTTTGTATATCCTATGCAAATGATCCTTCCCCTGCCACCGAAGAAACCATACCTGCCTATGTTATCTTACCGGGAAATGCGGATGAGGTCTCCTCCATTATGAAAATTTGCAAAAAATATGAACTGGATTTTGCTTTGCGGGGCAATGGCTCCAGCGTGATGGGTTTTGTGATGAGTAAAAATCTGGTCATTGATATGGCCCGTATGAAAAGCATTGAATTGGATGAGGAAAGGGGTTTGATAAGGGCAGGTGCTGGTGTTTCTGCTTATGAGCTTCAAAAGGCAGCCACTGAAAGAGGTTACCGTGTTCAGGCAGCCGAACCCTCTGCACTGGTTGCGGCCAACCTTATGTGCTCGGGCATCTTTTCCACTTATTCCCATGCTTTTGGGATGGCAGCCCAAAACGTCATAGATGCTCAGTTTGTCGACCCTCAGGGCAAATTATTTCGGTTGTCTGAGAAAACAGCCCCCAACCTTTTCGCTTACGAGAAACGGGAAGTGCCTTTTCCCGGTATCTGTACCGAAGTCTCCATGAAATTGTATCCCCGCCTTCCTGATGAAAGGGGGTTCCTCATTCCTTTCTCTTCATTTGATCTGGCTCTTATATTTCTCCGGGAGATCAGCCAAAGGAGGATTGGTCTGGCTGCAGGTTTACTGGGAGGAGAATACCTGGCCACTTTCCTTTCCCCTTCCGCTGACCTGGCAAAAAGAGTAAAAGGAATACTCCACGAAAGCTTTGGAATGGCTTATGTGGTTCAGATGGTGGGCGACTGGTATGACGAATGCAATGTGCAAGATATGGGTTACCCGGTGATCTCTCAGCGGGTCTTCCGCACGCTTGTGCTTTCACTTCCTGACCTGCAGGATAATGAAGTGTTGGTTCACCTGAATGAAATGATGGAGGGTGATTCGATCTATCAGATGCTTGCCGATGATAAGATGGAACCTTTGATTGAAACAGTACTGCAACCAGGGCCCCATAAGCTGGCCGGTGCCGTGTCTGAAGATCTGAAGGCTTTTTACACCCGCTTGTATGAGGACCCGAAGCTAACCGACCTGGTATGGCTGACCGATTTCAGAATTCTGAGCTCCAGAATGGGAAGAGAGAAACATGTAGTAGCATGGATCGTTTATGTTCCCCTGGATAAGCCTGATCTGATCGCGGAAATAAACAACGAATTTCAAAGGATCGGTAATAAATGGGAGGTGAAGAATGACTACGGCTTCATTACCCCACTTGATTTTGGCAAAAGGGCTGTGTTTGAATACGACTATTATTTGGATCAGCAGGATGATAGGGATAAGATGCGCATGCTCCAGGCCATGAAGGAGGCCGCCGGCATGATCGAAAAATACAGCGCCCAATATGATGCAGTTAGGTGGATCCGGTATACCCTTTACCAGGGCTTCGCCAGGATGGAGAATATGCTGTACACTTGAAAGAAAT
>CAYNPZ010000045.1:0-12378 GCA_964399175.1 uncultured Bacteroidales bacterium
TTGATTTATTTACCAAAATCACAAACTTTGCTTGTATAACCATGGAACCCGCATGTTACTCATGTTCTTGTTGTGAAGGTTCCTGGATGCGGGTTTCATCTGATTTTTCTCCATTGATTAGGCCTTATTCCTCCAATTCCTTTTTCATCTCTTCAAATTCTTCCTTTGTGATCTCCCCCAGGGCATAACGCTTTTTCAATATATCCATCGGGGTATCACCCTGATTTACCTCAAACTTGTTCTGACGGGTGCCGCCGGTCCGGTTCAAAATCAAAACCAGCGCGATGATAACGACCGCTGCAATAATAACTGTCCAGAAGATGGCACTTCCTTCTATTGCCATACCATGTCCGTGTTCCATAAGCTTGTCCAATTAAGTTTATGCAAATTTACTAAAAAGTTGGTGTTGTGCTTTGCTTTCGTGGTTAAATCTCGGTATGTTTACCCCACCATTAAGTGCTCAGCTTAGCACCGGCTAACAGTGGCTCTCTTCAAATAAGCATAGCACCCGGCTTCAGCCGGGTGGTAAAAAGGCCCCTCGAACCATTGAACCCGCTTATAAGCGGGCTGCGGTTGGGGCTAGGGTTGTTTTCAGCAACACCCCGATAAATCGGGGTGCTAAGCTCATGGTGATACAGGCGTGTTTTATCAGGAAGTAATGACATATTCCTACAATACCCGTTAAAGAGAGGTGCTAAGCTCATGGTGCAACCGGCAATGTTTGTCAGGAAATAATGATATATTCCTGCAACACCTTGCTGAACGGGGGTGCTAGGCTCATCATGTCAATGGCGTGCTTCATCAAGGAATAATGATAGACCAAAAGAAGTGTTCAATATTATCGAAGACCTACCAAAGCAATTATTCTCTCTTACTGCTGCTCCCGGATTTCGTCAAAATCACGGTTTAGGCTTTCATCCGTTTCTTTTTGCATTCCATGTCTGCGTGCGATGCTTGCTTGATAGCTTTCTACCAGGCTGTTCAATTCGTTAATCAACGGCTCATACTTTTTGCCATAAAAAACAACCGCGGCATTAATCATATTGAACAGCTCTTTCATGGTTTCTTCGGAGGTTGGACGTAAATCGGACATTTTTTCCCTGGGTGCAGAGGCATATTCTTTATTTCTTTCAAGGTACAATTTATTGAACCGGTGGTTTGACTCTACCAGCCTGTTATAATAAAACCCGATGCCCAATTCATTGATGGCTTCAAGCAGATTTTTGTTCTTAATGTCAGTAAATATATCATCCAAATTGGCCGTTTGCTGGATATAACTTTGCCTGTTCAGATTGGTTCCATGTTTTTCAAATACTGCCATTACATTTTGAGCTTTTTCCCGTAAGGCTTCTTCCGTGTGATAGTTGGCATGGGCTTGAAGGATTAACCGAATGGCGCTGTTCATGTTGTCCCGTAACAAATCTTCCTGAACAATCTCCTGGGTAAGATTGCTGCCCCGGTCTGTTTTATAGACAGATTTCATCCTTTGGTGAGCGGTTTTAACTGTATCTGTCTGTTCCTGCAACTTGGGTTCGTCAAACTTATATTTACTGACAATGGTGATGGAAAAGTCGGTGAACTTAACAAATTCACCATTTCTAAAAATTGAAAAATCAGGTATTTTGATCATGACCATTCGGTTGAAAGTAAATAAACAGAGGATTTATGGTGCAGTAAATTATAAAACTTTCTTAATACAATCAAATTTATTGGGATAAATAGTACATAAATCCTAATTATCAAGGCCTTGCACCGTGCATGACGATTTCCGGCTTACCGAAAAATGCCCTGTATGATGCCCGAAATTTTCCGGCCTGCCGAAAAAGGCCAGGCGTAATGCATGACATTTTCCAGCCAATCGGAAAATGCCCTGTATGGTGCATGATATTTTCGGCCTACCGGAAAATGTTCTGCATGGTGCATGATATTTTTCGGCGCACTGAAAAACACCCTGCATGGCGCAGAATATTTTATGGCCAATTAAATGATAGTCTGCATAGTGCAGGATGATTTCCGACATCCGGGAATGTTTCCTGCATGGCCGAATCGAACAAGTACTTGACATATTAATCTAGTGTTGTGGAGCATTAAAAAAAATCCCGATCGCGACCGGGATTTTTTATGAACGTTTATTGAAGCATTTCCCTGACATTTATTCCACAGACTCCTCAAAATCCTGGTTGAGTTCGCTTTCTTCCTCATGTTCCTTTTCTCCCAGGTTCAGCCTTCTTTCGATGCCGGCCTCATAATTACCGATCAGGGCATTGAACTCATTCACCAAAGGCTGGTAATTTTCGGAGCCATTGATGATGATAAATGCATTGACACGGTCAAACAGGTTTTTCAGTGCACTTTCAGCCTTTTGACGCAGTTCCGGCATGTTTTCTTCAGGAGTTTGGGCATACTCTTTGTTTCTTTCCAGGTAAAGCCGGTCAAAATCTTTATTGGCTTCCATCAGTTTGTTGTAATATGGCTCCAGGCCAAAGGCTTCTATGTTTTCCCAGAGACCTTTCCGCTCAACATCTTCAGAAATATCGTCTATGTTGGCTGTTTGCTGGTGGTAGCTTTGCCTGTTAAGGTCAATTCCGTGTTTTCCAAATACATGCAACAGTGTTTCAGCCTTCTTTTTCATCTCTTCCTGAAAATGGTACTGAGAATGAACGCGCAGAATCTGGACATTGGCAGAATACATATTGTCCCGTGTGATATCTGCATGTACAATGGCTTTGGTAAGCATGCTGCCCCGGTCGGCTTTATAAACCGCTTTCATATTCTTGCTGGCGGAGATAACCTCTTGTGCAATTTCGCTTAATTGAAGTGCTTTCAGATCATAATTGCTTAAAACGGAAACGGACATATCGTTAAACTTAACGAATTCGCCATTTCTAAACCTTGAGAAATTCGGAATTTGAATCATTGCTTTAGATTTTTGTATGTTATTGATTAAAAAAACAGGGCTAAGATACGAAAATCCAATTTAAAATGCACGCATTTTTCAAAAAGTTTTTAGCCCCCGGTCTGGCACCATTAGCCAACTGAACAAACCATAAGGGTTTCTTTCGGGCCGTGGAGCTTCTTAGGGTGTATTTCCAATTTTTTCCATCCACAGAAGTTTTCATCCGGAAAAATTTTTTCGAATTCTAATATTACACCAACATTAACCATAAAAATCAAGTTTCATTTTTTCTTTAGTTACAAGCATCTATTCGCTTCTATATTCAGGTCCCCCTCCTCCACAATCTTCCGTCCTTCCTCGGTCAACCCGTAAAGATCATACACCATCTCATCAATCTTCCCACCCGCACCCTTTTAACTAAAGGGGGCGCTCCCGCCATAATCTCTGAGGCTTGTAGAATATTCTTGTATTTTCTCCTCCCTCTTCCTTTCGCGCGTGGGTTTTCTACCGGCTTTTGCTCCCTAAGAAAATTGCCTTTGGAACTAGACCTTAACTCTTCCACCAGCCGAATTCCCCTTTAGTTAGGGGTAGTGCGCGGGAAAATCTTACAACATTATTTAATCTTCTTCACCACTTCCTCAATATCCTCAAACACCTCATGATTCTTAAACCGCAACATACGGATCCCGTACTCTTCCATTTCACCTGTTCTTCCAATGTCATATTCCTTTTGCCCGTTATGTATTTCACCATCTATTTCAACCACCAGTTCGAAGGGGTGGAAGTCACCGCCAACCGCCCGCAAGTTAACTACCAGGTCGACAAAAAAGTGATACAGGTTGCCGGGGATTATACGGCCGAGGGGGGCTCGGCCGTTCAGGTGCTGGAGAATGTGTCGTCCATACAGGTGGGTATTGAGGGCAACGTGGAACTTCTCGGCAGCTCAAACTTCCGGGTGCTGGTCGATGGCAAACCCACTGTTTTGGATGGAAGTGATGCGCTCCAGCAAATTCCAGCCGGTATGATCGAGAATATTGAAATCATCACCAACCCCTCGGCCAAATATGACCCGGAAGGCACTACCGGCATCATTAACGTGATCATGAAAGAAGGAAGAGCACCAGGGCTCAATGGAATGGTCAGGGCCTCGGGATCAACCAGTGGTACTCTGGAGGGAGGCGGCAATTTGAATTATCGGTTGACTGACAGGCTAAATTTTTCCGCAAGTCTGAATTACCGCGATTTCAAATTCGATATGACCGGGATAGATGAAAGGCAGACCTTCGGCGGAGATATCACCTCATATATTGATCAGCACATGGAAAACACCATGAACCGAAAATCCCATTCTTTTGAAGCCGGCAAGGATCAACCGGCCCGGTAGCTGGTATCTCGATCCGTTCAGAAGGTATCGAGACCAATACAATGCCCGTACGGGCAACCCGGGCTTGAAACCCGAATATACCGGTTCCTGGGAGATGGGGTATAAACAAATCTTCGGTAAATCGTCGGCCACCATAGAAGCATACCACAGAAACACCGCCAATGGCATCACCCGGATCCAGCAGGCAACAGAAGGCGACCTGATAATCCATACCATGGAAAACATCCAACAGGAACAGTCGACGGGCGCGGAACTTTCTTTTAATACCAGCATCTACAAATGGTGGAATATCAATCTTACCGGCAACTACTACAGATATTCCATCAGCGGTGATGTAGTGGAAGAAGGCGTTCAGCAAAAAGGCAACCATTGGAATACCCGGTACAACAGCACCTTTAATCTCCCCTCCGGCACACGGATTCAGTTAACGGGCATGTACAGAGGGTCCTCTATTACCCCGCAGGGAGAAAGAGAAGGTTTTTTTCATGGCCAATGCCCCGGTCAAACAGACCAATATCAAAGACAAGCTCTCGTTTACCGTCAATGGCATGGATCTTTTCCAGGGGAGAAGAAGGGAGATGACCATCACCGGTAACACATTCGAAAATTATATCCTTCACCGGAGGGAATCGCCGGTGATCAGCTTCAACCTTAGCTACACCATCAACAACTATAAGAACGGCAGGCAAAAAGGCGAAGGGAAAGAACAGGAATATGAAGGGATTGAGATGTTCTGATAGCAAATGGAGCTATAGTAGCTAAACGGCTAAAAGTAGTTAGAGTCTGTCTATAATATCCGCTGGCTGCGTTACGCTCGTTTTTCATGCCAGTCGATTACATCAAGTAAACTCCTGTCATTCAAAACTCGCAAGCCTTGCCAGCGAACATTCTAGACGAGACTCTTTCAAATCTCTTTGACTTTATGGACAAACACTAGTTAATGGTGTTCTAGTCGCATAAAGCCGGCGACCATGAAACACCACCATCTTTGGCGGTTACCGGCTGGAAGCCGGTGGTCTGGGAATAACAAAAAAAATTTTCATTATTCCGGTTTGGTTATTTTATTTGGGAAGCTTTCAAGAATTATAGAATGGAGAAAGGCTATCAATTTCCAGCATCTTTCATATCAATCCGGAACAATATATTGTATCCAGCGCATGAGTAAAGTGTCATGAACAATATATTGATTATTTATACGCATAATAAGTTCTTTCTTTTCCAAAGCTCTCAAAGCGGTATTCATGGAACTGGGGGAAGATATATTGTACTTTTTCAAAAAAGATCCTTTGGTGGGTTCACTTACCGGTGATTCTTTTGCCAGTGCCACCAGAACCTTCCATTGAACAGATGACAACAGGTTTCTGTAATTGTAAAATACGGTTTGCTCTTCCTGAATGATATTCAAAAAGGTTTCCCTGAGGAGAGCCCTGGTAATTTTCGTTTTCAGTCCATAAAGTCTGTTGCAGACCAGTTGCACATAGTAGGTCTGCATTCTGGTCCAGTCGAAAATTTCTTCGATTATAAAACATCCGAATACAACGATTCATAATGTCGTTCCTGGTCAAAATAATAAAAGGTATGACGAAGCAACGCTGTCTTTCCCAACCTCCGAATCGAAAACAGGGTTATATTGCGTTCGTTTTTTATGGCTTGCTCCAGCTTATGAAATTCTTCAGTACGGTCACAAAAATAACGGGGGGAATGGTAACCGGTTAGAAGAAACGGATTGGCAGGGTCTCTTTTCATGATTTCATATTTTACGTTACGTTAAAGATGAAACGAAAATTACGAAATATTATTTTAACTGACCATCAGATAATACTACTGAAATTATTCCTAAGAGTTCATTTCGCCAGAAATTTTCTTATTCTTCGTGCTTTTGTTGTTCCCAGGCCCTCGATCTCCATTAATTCGTCTTCTGTGGCCAGAATAACCTTTTCCGGAGTACCAAAATGTTCAAGTAAGGCTTTGGCCGTTGATGGTCCTACAGCAGGCAGCCCCTGAAGAAAGTACAGCGATTTCCGTTTTACGCTTTTGGGCTTATAGCCTTTTCGTATATAATTATAATTTATGCGCACCAGCTGGTCTCCTGCTGTTAGCAACATATCAGCAGAATCATGCGGGCTGGCAGAAAAAATAACGGGAATCTGCCAGGGGACAGAAACGGATAACAGGGCTCCCTTAATTGCTTGACGGGTAATGTCGTGACGGGTATTGTACGGATTTCCCTCTATTAACAGTACATTATGATAGTCTGATCTCTTCATGCGGGCACATTGCGAAAACAATCGACCCTGGATGATGGAAAGAACAAAATCATCCCGGGTTTTCCTTTCAAACAAAACT
This sequence comes from uncultured Bacteroidales bacterium, assembly GCA_964399175.1. GTDB lineage: Bacteria > Bacteroidota > Bacteroidia > Bacteroidales > UBA12077 > JAGXLC01. Next base: position 6,627 of record CAYNPZ010000045.1, read on the forward strand.
TCATCATTCACAATGTAATCGCCAGTTTTTAAACTTTTCAGTTCTATGGCGGCCCCTTTCTCCTTCAAGAGATCAGGGATCTTGGAGGGAACTTCCCTGTAGTCTGCTACAACCTTTATCTCTTTGTCCATAGTTTTTCTGATTAAAAGTATAAATCAGGTATTTATTGGCATTAATAAATATATTCATAACAAGAGGGTGCTCTGTACCTGCTTTGAAATTAAAAAATAATCCCCAAATTTTTTGCATATATTATCAAATATGCTATATTTGTAAGTAAATATTTACATATGTTTTTTTATATTCATTCTAGTATTGTGATACTTATTTGCTTATATTGTTTTAATCCTTTAACTTACAAGAACTATGACACAAAAAAACAGTTACATCGGTATAGTATTATCTGCGCTTGGGATATTCGCCGGGCTTCTTCTCTTTTATCTCCTTGCCCACAATTACATGGACGTTGTTAACGGCAAAATCGATCAGGGTCGTCCTGATGAAGCAGTGGCTGTGGAGGTCACCCATTCCATGTTGGGTGCTTTAGGACTTGTAGCAAGCGCCCTTTGGGGTGCCGTGCTGTACGGTTTTGTTAAAAAACTTAACTGGAGCTGGTTATGGGGCACTGTGGCTGCAGCCTTACAATTGCTGGCAGGTTTCTTTCCTACCATACCTGCAAAAAGCATTGATCTACCCCCGGCAACCATGCCTGTTTTCCTTATTGCATTGGTGCTCTGGTTTGGAATGGTCTATCTTGGCAAGGTGCACAGAAAGGTTATTGCACTTGCATTTTTCGGTGGTATTGCCTATGTACTTACCTACATTAACGGCGTTGCGGTGATTTCTAGATATCAGCATCTCGGTTTTGAGACCTCAATACCTGAGGTTCTGAAAGGTATGTATGCGGTGGTACAGATGTCATTCTGGATGGGCGCCGCGGCCTGGCTTGTATTTACCTTTGCTGTTTTCAAACAGCGGAATTATACCATTCCCCTGGGTATTATGGCTTCATTGACTTCGATCATAGGGGGATACATTCTGGGTGTGGTTGAGCTTATAGAAAAAGGTGGCGTGTTTAGCCTCTATCTCCCCGCAGCTATAGTTGCTACAGTTTTATTAATCTATCTGCTTACGCCTCAGGCTAAAATACTTATTATGGAAAGAAAAGCTGGTATTGAGCCATAAAAATATTAAAGTCAAACATCAAATATATATGGAATTTTATGCATTAAATGTTTAATCAAAAAATATTCACTTATGGAAATTACAATCTTTGACCGAATCGTATTACTACTCACAGGACTTGTAGCGGTTTACCTGTTCTACCGTTTTTATCAGGAACACCGGTCAACACCGGAAAAAAGGGTTGCGGAGAGGTATTACATGGTATCCTTTGCCGTGTTATTTGTTGCAGGTGTATTGATGATCTTATCCTGTTTTGATGTGTTGCATCTACCCATCATTAAGGTGGTAGCTACCCTGATTCCTTTCGGTATTGCCATTGGGCTGGTGCGTGAATTTTACCGGAAGTATTACGTGGGATACCTGATCCTGCTTGCCATCGGGTTTGTCCTTATACTCCTGTCCAGCTACGGGGTCATTGCGAGTAAAGTGTTTTATCCAGTATTCCATGGAATAGCAGGCCTTACCATTTTTCTTCTGCCCATTTTTGTCAGCAGAACGGAAAAGGCCGATTCCAGTTTCTATTGGGTAGGCATCGGAGGCGCTTTAATAGGAATTGGGGGAATTGCCCTTGCCTCTCTTAGTTTTGGTGAGCCTTTGATGGGCATTTTCACCCGGGAGGTGGTCTTTTCCATATTAACTCCTATTCTCTTATTGATGACCCTGGCATTTACCTATGGATTTGTAAAACAAATTAAAAAGGCATGATAAAAGTTACGATTAAGGGATCATAAATCAAGTGCTTAACAGATTGAGACGCAATCGGAACAGTGCGTTTCAATCTGTTATGTTAATCAATGAAAAAATGGTATGAAGCAGTTAGATTATTTGTTCACCTCTACAAAAGGATTGATACTTGTGGCCATTGCCCTGGTATCATTGGTTACAGCGATTTTCGGGACGCTTTCCGGCCCAATGGTTGAATGGGGAGTAAAGGAAATCACTGTAAATCTGCTTAATATGGAGCTGAATCCGGCAGAAAGAGCAGGAAGGATCGTTATCTTATATCATAGTATTGCAATGGCCGTGGTGGCGGTTGAAGTGTATATGATCACCTCGATCGTCCCGATGAAAAAGACGCAGCAGCGAAACATCAATCTGCTTATAACCATCGGTTATTTACTGGCCCTGATATTTGGACTGGGGTTTGGTTACTGGGGACAAAACTGGGCATTTCACGGTTTGTTCATCACAGGATTGGTACTGGTCTTTTTTTCAGGTGTCATGTTGGCTGTAGCACTTAATCCATGGAACAGACGATACCGGGTGTCCAGTTTTGAATATGCCCATACAAAGGGAGGCATGGATTTGGAGCGGATGGCCTTCTTTGTGATGACAATCGCCATGCTTGTTTCTGCCGGTTTTGGCGCTGTCCCTGGTTCTTATTGGGGCAATGGTTTTGAAACATTCCTGGCAGAAGATCTGATCAGGGAACCACACAAGGGTGCTTTCCAAAAATCCATTATCGGGCACCTGCACATCATGTTAACATTAATTGCCGTGGCTATTACCCTAGTTGTTGGAAGATGGCTTGATTTTAAAGGTATATTCCATAAAATAGCTATGTGGCTAATGATACCGGGTACAATCATTATTTCCGTCGGTGCCTGGTCGGTTGTGTGGACGCACCATGCGCATACCATCATTTATGGAGGTTCTGTAATGGTTATGTTGGCGGCTCTTTTCCTGGTGATCTTCGGCTGGAAAAAGCTCATCAGGGAGCGAATAGAGGAAAAAGGACTGAAGAAGCCCGGTTTTTTCAGCAAGTTGAAGGCGCTCTTGCATGATCCATTGAAATTTGGATCTCTCTGGCAGATGGTGTTTATGAACTTTACAGTCAGTGGAGTTGGTATTTTCATGGCCGTTAAGCTGGATGAAATCTTCCGCGTATGGCCGGCGAGGGAAGAAAGAATTTCGCTGACTGGTCACTGGCACATTCTGGCTGCGATCATTGCTACCATCATTATTTTATACTACGCTGATATCTCCGGGTTAAAAGGAAAAGTTCGGAAGTGGTTCGGATGGACATTAATCATTGGCTCCGATATTGCTTTTGCCGCTGTAACCGTATTTTCCATGAAACGGTTGTTTATGGGAGAAACTGCTCAGCAGGATACCGTTGACCTTTCAATGATCCTTACGGATCTGGGGCTGGGTGTAATATTGGTTATGATGCTGATATTCCTGTTATGGCGCTTGTTTGATCTGACAAAAAGTTCAGGTTTGTGGAGAACTGAATATAATCGACCGGAACTTGAGGTGAGGAGAACAACAGAAATCTTGTCAAACGAAGAAGATAGCTCAGACCAAAGGAAAGGAGGTGAAAAATGAACCGTATATTGATGTATGTATCGCTTTTCTTTATGATTGTGGCTTGCAGTACGGAGCCGGTTACCAACGAGCAGGCCCGGCGAATTGAGACCGGTGTTTCTCCCGAAGCATGGGAAACCATCCCGGCAGGAGAATATTACCACGGGATGCACAGCCATGATTCCGTGATTGAATACAATTACCAAATGATGAAAACCCCTGTCACCAACAAACAATATGCTGATTATCTGAACAAAGCGCTTGAGTCTGATTCTGTAAAAATAGAAAACAATAAGGTGATGGGTTATTATCCCGGAGAAAGGTTTGATGGGTATGATCATGAAAAGAAAATAGAAGCAGGGTATAAAATCCATGTGCCTCTAAATGAGACGGGCGGACATATCAACTACCAGGATGGTAATTTCTACGTGGATAAAGGGTTTGAGAATCATCCGGTGGTAATGGTGACGTGGTTTGGCGCCAAAGCCTATGCCAATTATTATGGATACAGACTGCCAACCGAGGCTGAATGGGAAAAAGCTGCCAGGGGGACAGATAAAAGACCTTATCCGTGGGGACATGAAATCGATCCAAATATAGCCAATTATACGCACAGGAAACATGACCTTGAGGAAATCCTCGGGACCTCAGTTGCACGCACAACTCCGGTGGGATTTTATAACGGAAAGGTTTACAACGATATGCAAACCAGAAGCAACCAAAATCCTTACGGATTATACGATATGGCCGGAAATGTCTGGGAATGGACTGCCGATGATTATGCGGATACCCATTACAGATATATGAGAGGGGGCAGCTTTTCCAATTATGAGTATAAAGTGACTGTTTGGGCCAGAAATAGCGCCGGTCCGGGATATTATAGCTTTAATACCGGTTTTAGATGTGTTCGACAAAACTGAGCTGTAAAGATCTATGGACCACTTTAAAAATCTTACATCGAAGATAAAGATTTATTGGAAATTGATAAAGAGCTTACAAACCCTGCTTTTACTTTTTACAGGCATTGCAGGTTTTGTAAGCACCCAATGTCCGTTTTTGGGATGGCAAACTTTTTTGCTTTTCGTGTTGAGCCTTTTTTTGGCCATTAGCGGAACAACAGTGTTGAATATGGTTTGGGACAGGGACATTGACGCCAGCATGAACCGTACTGTTTCCCGTCCCATTCCTTCAGGTCAAATCAGTGTCAACGAAGCTGTGGTCTATGGAATTGTTCTCCTGGGACTGGGACTGGGTATTGGATTTTCTTTGTCCGTGCTCTACGGGCTAGTCCTTTTTGCCGGGTTTTTTACTGATTTTGTCATTTATACAATCTGGTTAAAGAGAATCTCTGCCTGGTCGATTGTATGGGGAGGAATATCCGGAGGCATGCCAGTGCTTGCCGGAAGAGTATTGGGGCTTGGCTCTGTCGACTGGATTGGGCTCCTGCTTGCATTGGCAATTGTGCTGTGGATTCCAACACATATTATGACGTTCAACATCAAATACTATAGAGATTATGAGAAGGCCATGATTCCCACTTTTGCTTCAGGCTATGGATTGCAGGCAACAAGAGTAATTGTAGCTTTCTCAGCCATTGCTTCAGCAGTAGCTTTTGGTCTGGGGGTGTACTTATTGGGCTTATCATGGGGATATCTCAGGGTATTAATCATAATAGCAGCTATCCTGATTGCTTATTCCGTTTACAGCATACTAAAGCCCGGCGCACAAATCAATTACCATATTTTTAAAATGGCTTCTCTCTATATGGTAGCAGTGATGTTTATTATCATATTGGGATCAGCCGGTTAGAAAAACAAATATCTTCTGAACCGTCAGAAAAAAATTTTGTCCAATTAGCTTAATTTTGCTTGTTTGATATATTCAGGGAAAAGTAATATTTTCTTAATAATACAAAGCGGTTTCAAGAGAAATATAAGAAGGCGAGTATATTCGATTGGCTGTGTAATATAAAAATTTGTTAAAAATAACAATTTTCTAAGATAAAAAAAATTAATTCCACATAAGAAAGGGCAATCGTGATCGAATCCATAAATGAAATTTTTTGCCAGAAAGATTCTTTTTTCCAGCAGATTGGAATTCCGATCCCATTCTGGAGACTCGAAAAGAGAAATTGAAATTGAGTTCCATTGATATTGAGACAAGCACAAAGTTTGGTTCAGACAAGAGTTCTTATGGAAGATTATGCTCCAATGAACACGAACCAATTCATGTTCATGCCAAAAAAGCAGAGTTTGAAAGT
>CAYNPZ010000045.1:12478-23696 GCA_964399175.1 uncultured Bacteroidales bacterium
CTCCAATGAACACGAACCAATTCATGTTCATGCCAAAAAAGCAGAGTTTGAAAGTAAAGCAGAGTTTTATATCGTAAATGGAATTATTCGAGAAATCAAGATTACACCTGTAAAAGGAGCAAAACCACTCAAAGGACAAAATCTTAAAGACTTTGAATCGTTTTTAGAGATGTATGCGGACAAAATTGTCGAGAAATGGATAAATTATTTTGTATACCATAAAGAGGTTAAATTTGAAAAAATAACCAAAAGATTAAAATGAAGATATCAGTTGATTATAACCAAACAGAAACCAAAACCCTAAGAATTGAAGATGCAAAGTATATTGGGGATTATGCCATAAGAATTAAATTCAATGATGGCACTGAAAAATTAGTTGATTTCAAACCATTTTTATCCAAATCATTACATCCCTCAATAAGAAAATACCTCGATGAAAGTCTATTCTCTCAATTTAAGATAGTTGATGGAAATCTTAATTGGAATGACTATGATATGATTTTTCCCATTTGGGATTTATATAACGGAAAAGTTGATATCTAGAGATAAAGCCACAGAGCCACAACATCGCATATATTCAACAGCGGGTGATACAGAAGCTTATAGATTTGAATCTTAAGAAAAGTATTATTCCACGGTTAAAAACGTAGATCAAAACCGCTGCTGAACATATGCGTTACCGAGAAATAACCAATGCCCTGATTGACAGGCAAAAATCGCGAATAACTCGTCAAATTTTCTAATGTCAACACCAATAGCATACGCTTTAATAAATTCCCGGACTGCCTGTCGAATTCTCCCTGCACCAATTCCGTTCGCTAATGAAAGCAAGAGACGGGTTTGCATGTCAATTGCAGAATCCTCCCTGTTCCATATATAATCCGAGAAATGAACCACTTGATCGGCCAACCTGGGATCAATGGTGCTATAACTTACAATAGCCACAAAATAAAAAATAATTTTCTTAACATTTCCAGGAGAGCTGAAATAAAAGCCGGAATTAGTAATGAGGTACTGCGATCAGTAACTCATCACTTTTAAAAAGAGAATAAATATAAATAGCAAATAAATCCCCACTCTCTGTTTGATTTTCCATTTGTTATTCCGGTTTGGTGATCTCATAGGATTTATTTCTAAGGTTTCTCTCCATGATCAGAGCAATGAGGATAAACACGGGGATGGTGAGAATCAACCTGAGCATCGAAAATTTTAAACCCAAAAAGCCAATTTCCAGGGTGAGCATGGGGATTTTTGCTGCACTGAACATGCCCACATAGACAAAGATATTTCTAAGGCTGCAGCCTTTTTTCCACAACAAATGAGCCACTGGGAAAGCTGCATATAAAGGTCCGACCTGGGTTATAGCCAGAAGAATCATGATGGCAATGCCCTTTATACCGGAACCGCTTCCAACGTGTTTTTCAATTTTTTCCCTTGGTACCCAAACATCAAACAATCCAATCAGTATGAACATACAGGGCAGGATGGTAAGCATTTCTTTCAGAAAATCCCAAAAGGTGGTCTCAAATAATTTTTCACCTGCGTTCCAGTCAACACCGTATGAAATTCCTATGAAACAAATAAAAAGCAGGATGGTGGTAAAGTCAAATTTATATTTTCTGATCAGTTTATACATATTTTTCAAGTTATGGTAAAAATCAACGCCATGATCGTTCCTATGAAAATTGCCCCAACAAAACTCCATGCATTTCTTTGCAGGGTTACCTTCATGCCAAAGTATTTGGCCTCGACGGGAATGGTCATCACACCAACCATTTTTAACGTTGTAATGAACAAAGCCAGGATCCCATAACCCACACCACTTTCCAGAAGCATTCCGGCCAGAGGATAAGATATAAAACCGGGGATTAATGAGATACTTCCTACAAGAGCCGTTGCAGCGTATCCAATTACTCCGGCTTCATTCCCAAGATATTTTAATATCATCTTCTCCGGGATGAAAAACATGGCTATACTCACCAGGATAATAACACTCAGGAGGGTTGGCAGAAGCTTTAGAAACTGCATGGCACCTCTTTTCAGTCCATCAATGGTTTTTTGCTTATTGACCACAAAAGAAATTAATAGTAAAATGCCTGTTATGATAAATAGAATTGTCATCAGCTTTCTGTTTTTACGAAACTTACCCCCCTTCCCGTGCTATATTTAACCTCTATTACATGCTTAATTTTGAGGTCATTCAGTCGATCAGAATGCCACGCGCATCTCCAGTCGTCCCATCACTATGTCATCCTTCAAAGCCTGTGTCTCCACTCTGCTAAGGATGGCAGTAATTTTAGAATGGTTGAACAATTCTGCTCCAAGCTTCAGATCGATTTCAGAGGTTTCATGGCCCTTTGTCTGTCCAACGGCTTCAATTTCGGCAGAAAAATTGATTTTTCCATGAAAGGTGTGTTTTACTGAGGTTTTCCATAAGGGAAAATCTGCTGCACCCAGGCGCATGATCTCTCCCAGAAACAGGTTGCTGAACAAAGGCTGAAAGATCGCCCCGTCGTCGATTTTATACTTTCCGATCCAGGCGGCACCAAGCTCTGTATTATCGCCCGACTTCCAGGGAATATTTCTGCCCAGCTCTGCTGTGTATACCAATGCATTGTGATTTTCCATATTCTGATAAATGCCACCGGTTTGCATGGTAAACTGCGCAGGCAGATTCAGATCAATCAACGAACCTGCATAAAGCTTTGCCTCCGGTATAATTTTACCGAATTCGCTGTAAAGTATAAACCCTACGTTGGTGATCACTTTTTGTTCCTCTCCGAATTCACCACCGGCATCGCTGAATTCCCCAAACTCATCCTCCTCTTTGGGTTTTGTATAATGGGGGTTCCAGTTCAGCACCGCTCCGGCAAGATTGGTTTCTCCGGGCTTCTCTCCAATATTTTCTGTAAAATCGCTTGTAATAAGTCCGTAAAGATGCCTGTTGGCACAAAATCGTCCCATTCTGGCATAATTATCTGTAACGGTACCCCCGCGGAAATTCAGGGTAAAAGCGCCCATTTCTCTGTCGAGACTTAATCCTATCACCCGTTCATCTATGAGAAAATAGTCGCCAAGCTTCATTTCCTGCAACCCTGCCTTGAGATCTGTCTTTTCACTGCGGTAATTATAGAACAACTGGCGCATGCCCAGGTGTTGACTGAACTCTTTTACCGGCTGTGATAATTCGGAATTTATCCAGTTCTTGAACCCGCCTTCTGCATAAAGGCTGTGCTGATTTGAAAATGCATAATCCAATGCGCCAATAACCATTCCCCCGTTAAGCTTTGCATTGTCTCCGTCTCCTTGACTTGACATAACCCCTGGTGCCATGGTGCCCTCTATGGCCCAGTATAACGGCAAATCCTGTTGAAAAGGGGTCAAATGACTGCCCAGTATACTTCTGCAATGCATCTGGCTATTGGCCTTTCCTGCCAAAAGTGTTATAAGGCTAATTAAGATCAGCGCTTTGTTTAAGTGTGATTTTGTCATGGTGTAGTTGGTTTTTGTTATAAAATGATATACTTTCTTTTCTGCAGTCGTCCATGCAATCTCCGCATCGGATGCATTCCTGGTTATCCAGTTTGCTGATTTTATTTTCTCTGGTTATGGCATTGATGCGGCATGAGTCGTTACAAATTTTACAGCCTGCGCAGGAGGAGTTTATTCCCAGCACAGATGCTCCCGGTATCTTAGCAATGAAACCGAGTAACAGACCTACCGGGCAAAGCATTTTACAGAAGGGACGGTATATAAAAACCGAGGTAACCAATACTATGCCCAGTAAAATGTAACCGGTGAGATTGGCCGAGAACAGGTTGACCGCCACCCTGAAAGGACCTACCTCTTGCCAGAGAAGCCTAGGGACTATGATAAGCTGAATGAGTAAAACGGTAAGCACTACGCCACGGATAATTCTCATGGCATACTGGGCTTTTTCCGTTTGCAGGATTTTGATCTTGTGGTTGTAAATAAATTCCTGTATGGCGCCCAGAAAACAAACCCAGCCGCAGAATACCCTACCTGCAAAATAGGTAATGGGCAGCAATCCGAGAAACAATACCATGGCCTGCCAGTTAAGCTCTGCTCCGATTATTGCCAGCCAGGTGTTCTGAAAACTGGAAATGACTCCGGGGCCTCCCCTGTAAAATCCCAAAAACACCAGTGCAATTACGAGAAACAAAATTCTTAGTTTGCGCGTGGTTTTGAACCTTACAAAAATGACTGCCAGAATGGTGTAGAGCAGTATACCTATAGCCCAGTATAAGCGGGTGTAACTTACTTGTTCCTCTTCTTCAGTCATACCACCGAATTCATCATCCACTGCTTCAAACTCATCTCCGGAAAATTCTTCCGTGCTTTCAAATTCATCACCCGTTTCATCCTGCATGGTATCTGAAAATTCCTGTGTTTGCTCTTCTTTAAATTCATTAAATTCACCCTCCTGCGCAAGGACAGGTTGCGATACCATTATGACCAAAGCCAACAGAAAGTAACGGAGTTTGCCAAAATGAATGAATAGCCTCATAATTTGTGTCTTTTGTTATTCACTTAATGGTTTCGCTTCCAGTGTTAAAGAACCAAAGCCCCCGTCTTTATCACAGGTTCGTATGCCGTTGAGCATCAATTCACCGTCCTCATTGCTTTTTACCACGATCTTCAGCTTCCGGTGCCATATCATGGTTGATTGTTGCGACCAGGAAGTGGCAGCGATTACCTTCAATCCATTCATCCGGAATTTTGTTTTTTTGATACCCACCGGGCATGTACGGTGGGTCAATGTAACTTCTACATGAACAATAACCGTATCTCCCCTTTCATATACTTCTTTTTCTCCCTGAACGACCTCAAAATCAATATCGCAGGCCGTTATTTGCTTTACCGGAATCAATAAGAATACGAAACCAATCAATAGAATTTGGAATGGTCTTGTTTTTATTCTTTTCATAATCAATCATTTTTATGTATGTGAATATTTACGAACTTTTCTATAAAAAAAATTTAATCCTTTGTAATCATTATTTTTAGGCTCTCCAATTGTTTTGTACCTTCGTCGATCAGGTTAAAAGAATAATTGTTGAGCTCCCACCTTTTAACCAGCAACCGGAGCGATCCCATAATCATGATGGCCAGGTTCTCAGCGGGAAGATCGTGCCGGATGTTGCCCGATTGTTGACCTTCCTCCAATATACGAGTTACCACGTTATTGTTGTAATTAATAATATCTCTCACCTTGTGTTTTAATACCTCCTCGTTTCTGAAAAGTGACTCAGAGAACACGACTGCCGCCAGAGCCGGGTTTTCCGAAAACATTTTGAAATGAGCTTTAAAAATGTGTTCAATCCTTTCAATTGCCGGTAAGGTGACACGCTCATAGACATTTTTTGTTCCCACTTCAAAACTATCAAGAATGTGGATGAGGATTTGTATTTTGTTTTCGTAATGTCTGTATATGGCAGCTTCGGTAACGCCTATCTTCCCTGCCAGGTTCTTAATGGTAAGCCCCTGTATCCCTTTCTCCGAGATCAGATCGAGCGAGGAGTTTATGATTTGTTGTTGTCTTTCGGTTAACATGACTATAGGCTTTCAACTTTGCAACAAAGTTAGTAAATATTTACTTATCTTGCAAAGAATTTTAAGAAAAATTTGCATATGAACAGCAATAAAAAATCCCTTCAACCTTTCTGATCAACAGGTTGAAGGGATATAGCGAGTACTTCAGGGGCTTTCGAAGGATCATCCTGATTGGATTGATTCCTCAATAAATTGCTTCAACACCTTTGCATGGTTATGTTTCTTGTCTTTTGCTCCATACAAAAGGGTTAAGGGTTTGTCTTCATCTAATTTTGATATCAATTCAACTATTGTCTCCTTCTTGCTGTGGAGTTCTCGTTTGTATAATTCTTTAAATTCATCCCATCTATCCGGAGCATGGTGAAACCATTTTCTCAGTTGGGGTGAAGGAGCGGCTTCCTTCCACCATCCATCAATTTTGGCTTCTTGCTTACTGATCCCTCTTGGCCAAAGTTTATCTACCAGTATTCTGGTTCCATCCTTGCTTTCAGCTTTCTCATAAATACGTTTTATTTGTACCTGCATCATCATGAAGATTTTTTAAAGGACCACCCCAGTTTGGTTCCAAATACAAACCAGACGAGTACAATGGCTCCTGCTGCAAAGATTGTATCGCCTATGGATCTTAACCATTTTAATGTCTCTATAGCCGGTTGCTGCATAAATTCAGCCGATCGTGCAAACCATAGTCCTTCTTCAACACTCGCCCAGGTCTGTGCCAGGCCAACTGGTAATATACTCAGGATCACCATAAGAAGCAACCCAATATTCATAGACCAGAAATAGAATTTCAGGGGCTTTTCCTTCCATGTTTTATTCAAAGTAGTCTCTCTCAATACGAACAACATCAATCCTATGGCCAGAAAACCATAGACACCGAACAGTGCAGTATGACCGTGAACCGGCGTAGTATTCAGTCCCTGCATGTAATAAAGGGCAATCGGGGGATTAATAAGGAAGCCAAAGATACCGGCCCCCAGGAAATTCCAGAAAGCTACGGCAATAAAGGTATAGATTGGCCATTTATATACTTTTACCCAATCTGCTGTATGACTCAGTTTTAAGTTATGGTAAGCTTCATATCCAATCAACACCAGAGGAACAACTTCCAGGGCGCTGAATGTGGCGCCAAGAGCCAGAACGGCTGTTGGGGTACCGGTAAAATATAAATGATGGAATGTTCCTATGATTCCTCCGCTTAGGAAAATAATTGTGGCAAACAATACCGCAGCCGTGCCCAACCGCGCATTGATCAATTTCATTCGCACAAATATCAGCGCAATGACGGTAGTAGCAAATACCTCAAAAAATCCTTCCACCCAAAGGTGTACTACCCACCAGCGCCAATATTCCGCAATGGCCAAATTGGTCTGTTGTCCCCACATCAATGCTGCACCATAGAATAGAGCAATTGCCACAGAAGCTATCACAAACATCAATAACAACTGGCGGTTTTCACTGCGTTTTTTCAAAGCCGGGATCAATGCCCTTGTCATCAAAAACAACCAGAGAATTAACCCAATAAACAGAAAGATCTGCCAGAATCTACCTAAATCAAGGTATTCATACCCCATATGACCAAGCCAGAAGTTTTCGGCCAACCCTAATTTCTGCATGACTCCCATCCATTGTCCGGCCAATGAACCTAGAACAATAATTAATAAAGCAATAAACAGGAAATTAACACCGAACTTCTGGCCCTTTGGCTCTTTTCCACTAACCGCAGGGGCAAAGAACAATCCGGTAGCCAGCCAGGCCGTAGCAATCCAAAATATGGCCAGTTGTACGTGCCAGGTTCTTGAAATGGAATAAGGCATAATCTCAGCGAGGGGTATACCATAAAAACCTTGTCCTTCAACACCGTAGTGGGCTGTTATGACACCCATGATTATTTGTACCAGTATCAAAGCGGATACTACATAGAAATATTTCAGTGTCGCCTTCATGGAAGGTGTCATTTTGGTGCTCTTTAGTGGATTGGAAGAAGGGATCTCCTCCATGGTTTCTTCTTTCTTCTGTGTGATGTAGTACCATGATAAAAGCCCTATACCCAGCAACAATACAATTACACTGAACCCCGTCCAAATGAACAAAGGTCTTGAAGGTTGATTCCCCACGAGCTCTTCAGGAGGCCAGTTGTTCGTATAGGTGACATCCTTTCCAGGCCGCTCTGTCACTGTAGCCCAGCTTGCCCAGAAAAAGAAGCTGTTCATCTTTTCCATCCGCTCTTCATCTTTGATGGTATTTTCTGCCATACTATAAGCTTCCCGAAGATGATGGAGATCCTGATGCCCCATGAACAATTTCTTGTAGTGACGGCTTATCTCCTGATAAGCTTTTGCACGCAGGTTGGAAATGGTAAGAACACCTGTTTCTTCATTGTTGGTATTTTTTCGAATCTCCTTCTGCAAAGAGACCTTTAAAGCAGCTTGCTGAGATTCGTTAAGCTGCTTGAACTTCTTTCCATATTTCTTCCCGGCCATCCGGTTCAGCATAAACATAGCTTCTTTGTGCAGTCTCTCGGCAGTCCAGTCAGGGGCCTGATAGGCTCCGTGTCCCCATATAGTCCCTAATTCATGTCCACCTATCGACTGCCAGACGTTTTGGCCATCTTTAATGTCTTTGCCTGTAAATAATACCGTACCATTTTCATTTACAACTTTTTTCGGTACCGGCGGGGCTTTACGGTAAATCTGTGTTCCAAAAAATATCAATACTCCAAAGGAAATAAGAACCACGAGTATGAGTCCTGTCCAAAGTTTCTTGTGTTTCATAGTGCATTTTTTTGAGGTTTTACAAAACAAATGTATAAAAATTTTGTATAAATAGACAAAGAGATCCACTAATCTTTGTTTATTTTGTAATTTAAAATCTTAATGTATTATGAAAACATATCATAATCAGAAAATAAGCCAGATCGTTACAGAAAATCTGAAGGCAGCAGAAATACTCGAAAATCATGACATTGACTTTTGCTGTGGAGGTGATAAGACATTAGGGGAAGCCTGCTGGGAGAAAAATGTTCCGGTAAAATCCGTTGAAGCCGACCTGGAAAAGGTAATGAATGACACGGACAGCGAAACTACCTGGATCAAAAGCCTGGATGCTTCCGAACTATCGGATTACATAGTAAAAAGACATCATTCCTTCATAAGGGAAAACATTCCTTCTTTGAAAAAGTACCTGGGGAAAATTTGTGAGGTTCACGGTGAGAACCATCCTGAGTTGTTTAAGGTGAAGGAAGAATTTAATAAGGCAGCCGAGACTTTGACAGACCATCTCGGTGAGGAGGAAAAAACGATTTTCCCTGTTGTTCATGAAATGGTTCAGGCAAAAAAGGAGAACAGATCTATCCATGCCCCTTGTTTTGGTATTGTTTCGGATCCCATCCGGCAGATGCAGGAGGATCATAAACAGGAGGGTGAAAGGTTTGACAGACTGGCAGAAAGAACGGATAATTTTAAGGTACCTGATGACGGTTGTAATACCTTCAGGTTAACATATGAGCGGCTAAAAGCATTTGTATCCGATCTTCACAAGCATATCCATTTGGAAAACAATATTTTATTCCCGGAGGCTTTGCAATTGGAAAAAGAGACGGTTAAGTGTGATTAAAATAATGAATTATAAACCAACAAAAAAATTAGATGATGTTATCAAAAGCTACACAGTATGCCATCAGGGCATTGGTATATATTCAAATGCAGAATCAGAAAGGAAAAAGACCAGGATTTAGAGAAATAGCAAAAGAGACCGAAGCCCCGGAGCATTTTACTGCCAAGATATTACAAACACTCACACGGAATAATATGCTTGAGTCAGCCAAAGGACGGGGTGGAGGCTTTTTCTTCGATCCAAAAGCAGAAGCGCTCCAACTTTATGAGGTTATCCGGATCATGGAAGGAGAAGGTTTTTTCAGCCATTGTGTTTTCGGATTCAAATTTTGCGATGACAAGTACCCCTGTCCGCTCCATGATGAATTTCTGAAAATCTGGAACCAGTTCAAAGAACTGGCAAAAACACAAACCATACAATCCCTGGCCCGAAAAATTGAAGAACAGGAAGCGGTTTTGAACAGACCGGAATAATTATACCAATATTATTTTATCATTATAGTAGAGACGCCATGCATGGCGTCTCTACCGCTGATATATCTTAATTAGGACAATTCAAATCATTTCAAATCAAAAAAAATAACTATGCAACGAACAAGAATGATTATCACAGCAATTATTGTAGTCCTGGCAATGGGACTATTCAGTACAGAATCTTATGCGCATTGCGACAGGAAAAACGGTCCTGTAGCCGTAGCAGCCAAAGAGGCATTGAAAACAGAAGACTTCAGTAAGGTTGTCATCTGGGTTGGTGAAGCGCAGGAAGAGGAGTTGAAAAAGAAATTCAGACAAAGCCTGAGTGTTTACCAAAAAGGTGGAAACTCAAAAGAACTGGCAACTAATTATTTTATGGAGACAGCCGTAAGGCTCCACAGAGCAGCCGAGGGCATGCCTTTCACGGGCCTTAAACCAGCGAAACCCGCTGCACAGGATATTCAAGTTGCAGAAAAAGCCTTAAAATCAGGTAATTTGCAGCCGGTTCTGGACATGTTCTCCGATGCCATGGAAGAAGAAAGCCGGGTATGGTTCCAGAAAGCACTGGAAGCCAAGAATAATAAGGACAAGAGTATAGAAGCAGGACGTGAATGGGTGGATAAATATGTGAAATACATTGTTTACCTTCACAAACTTTATCAAACCATTGAAAAAGGACCGCCGCATGGGGTGGGAGAATAACATCTGCTAACGCTATAATAATTAGCTAATACAGAAGTTATGATATATCCAGGTGCGGCATCTGTCGCACCTGGATTATTTGAATAATTATCGCATAGTAATGCTTAGTGATCATTTCCTCCGGTAATCTCACCTTCCTTTTAAAGCCAGTTTCTAAGTTCTTCATCCCAACCGGGCATAAATATTTACTTACAAATTAAAAAATTAGTTCTTTTTAAGTGTTACCATGCTACCAGTTAAACTGACAAAAAGTGTAATTATCTGGAACATCAAAGCCAAACTTACTGCCAGTGAAACATCATATTGGAAATACTTTGCGAGATACACAAAAGTTATTTCCCGGGCACCCACGCCACCAATGGTTACAGGCGATACAGCGGCAATTGAAGTTATAAGGAATACAAACAGGTAATTAAAAAATTCCGGGGATAATTCATCATGAAGAGCATAAAGTATAAAACCGGCAGCAATGAGCTGTGCCATCTGAACAAACAAAGAATATCCACTAATTTTCAGCAATTTTGAAAAAAGAGGCCTGAAAAAACGGTGAATTATATAACTAAATATGGCCAACAGAAGTATGATCCCGGTTGGAATGATGAATATATATATATTCTTTAGGATGTATATGGATGGTAATATCAATATCATCAATAAAAGGAGCACCCCGTTGATCCTGTCAATCACTATAGCATTGAGCGTGTCATAAAACCTGTTGTGATAATTTTTTTCAGGTAATAGATCTTATACAGGTCGCCACTGATGCTACCGGGCAGGAAAATATTATAGAACATCCCCCTCCAGTATAGTTTCAGGTTTGTTTTTTGTGTTATTTCTATATTGAATGCTTTGAA
>CAYNPZ010000045.1:23796-25828 GCA_964399175.1 uncultured Bacteroidales bacterium
CTCCCAAATCTTCTGGGGTGGTGCCGAACATTCATCTCTCCGATGCGGGCTCCTTCCATGGATGCCAAAACAGGTATAAAACGGTGCATTTCACCATATAATTCAAGATTTTTGGCCACGTGAGCCCGAAAAACCTTAAGCGTGCATCCATAATCCTTCAAATTTAATTTAGTGGTAGCTCGGATAAAGGCATTGGCTATTTTACTGGGTAATTTCCTGGATAACGCTTTATCTTTCCGGTTAGTCCGAATGCCTGCCACAAGATCAAGGTTTTCCTCGTTTAACTTATTCAGCATAGGAAAAATATCCCGCGGGTCATTCTGCAGATCTCCGTCCATGGTGACAATAAATTGTCCCGAGGCAAAATCAATACCCGCTGCCATGGCTGCACTTTGTCCAAAATTTTTTGAAAGTTCAATTCCCTTGATCCTTGGGTCATATAATTTCTCCATTTCTTTGCCTGTACTGTCTTCACTGCCATCGTTTACAAAGATCACTTCAAAATCGCTCTTATTACCAAATACACCAAGTATGTCCTTAGCAAGAGGTTCAATGTTTTTTTCTTCATTATAAACGGTTATGACAATGGATATGCATACTGTATTTTCCATAGCATTAATAACTTACGGGATTATTGTCCTGATAATCCATTAATTTGACAAATACATAAATATGAAGTGTTTGAACAGTGGTACCTCTGTAAGTCCTTTTATAGGTATCATGGCTTTTCATTTCATGAAAACCAGAGATAAGCTTTTCAGTCGCCGGTTTCCCCGATACATAAATTGCTGTATAGGGCTTGCCTTTATACTGTTCTATTCCCTTCCACAAATCAAACTGATTCATTCGCCGCCCTGTATTGATCACATGTGTTTGAGGATTGCCTTCGGTATAAAAGCTCAGCTCTGAAGCAATATGATAGCTGTCGCTGAATAAAAATATTTTATCGGACTCGATGGCCTCTGTTTTCGTGCTGACATGTTTCCCCAATTTCTCCCAGCCGCTTAACCTGTAAAAGGTATCTGTTTTGGGAGGATAGATATGGCTTAAGTTCAGTGTGTCAAACAATGTGGGAAATAAAACAAATGATAAAGTAATCAGGGTTAGCAGGTAAGGAATGAGGATTTTTCTGATCCTGACGTGTCGCAGATAATTGATGGTTATTATAACTGGTACAGCAGGATAAGCGAACAACAGCCAGTTGATCTCGATCTTTTTAATCGCAATGAATAAGAAAACAAACCATGTTAAAAACACAGAGTATTTCAAATATTGAAGGTGAAAAATTTCATTCTTCTTAAGAAATGAGGAGTTTCTTGAAAAACTCAAATAAATAACGGCAGGAAAAAGGGAGAAAGAATAAGTATTTGTCCCCCGAGATATTCACCAAGATTCATAAGAATTTCTTTCAGCTCGTAGCTCGCTTGATGGTAACCGGACAAATGAAAAATATGTTTGATGGTTACAAAATCATGATTCATATTCCAGATCAGAACCGGTAAGCCAATCAAAGCCGCGATAAGAAATGACCAATAGATTCCTTGTGTCTTGAAAACTTCTTTTTTATATAAAGCGGCATAGAGAAGTATAAATGGAACAAACAGAAGCATGGTGTATTTACTCAGAAAACCCAGTCCCTGCGCTGCTCCTGTTAATATCCAGTATTTGGCTTTGTTGAAGAAAAGAGCTTTCCACCCCGATAACAAAGCTGCTGTCCAGAATAAAATGACCAATGAGTCTGTGGTGAAAAAGAGGGATACCTGATGATAAAACGGCATGGCAAATAAAAGCAATACCGAAAGAAATGCGCTTCTGGAATCTCTGAACACGGTTCTGGTTAAATAAAATACCATATAAGGAAGGATAAATCCAATTATGATAGCATTGATACGCACCCCAAGTTCTGTATTTCCCATTATAGAAGTAGACAAATGATTCGCGTAGGCAATCAGGGGTGGTTTGGAATAGTAAGAGAGAGCAAGGTTCTTTGACCATAGCCAGTATTGAGCTTCTTCCGAGTGTAAATCAACCG
>CAYNPZ010000046.1:0-19599 GCA_964399175.1 uncultured Bacteroidales bacterium
AATATGCGGTTCCTGCGGATGGTGGCTTCCCAAATCTGCCCGGCCATGTTGGGATCATCAAAGGGATTGAGGAAGACATTCCACTGGCTTTGCGACAATACCTCCGAGAGCAGCCACAGCCCCAGTCCGATGATGATGCCCACCACCGCGGCACTGTTGCCGTTCTTCACCAGCGTGGCCAGGAGAAATCCAAGACTTCCGAGAGCAAATACCGGAAAGATCGCGTAATAGATCATGGTGGCAACGGGAAAGCTTACCAGGGCATAGTAGCACATCAGGGCCAATACTGCCAGCAGAGCCCAGCATACCAGGAAGGCGATCAGCAGACGCACCAGCCATACCTTGAACCGGTAATTGGGTATGCCGAAGAGGATCTCTATTGTGCCCTTGTCAATATCGTTTTGAACTGCATAAACGGTAGGGAAGAAAACCACGATGATGCCCTCAAATATCAGCAGGGAATACACCGATTCAGCGGAAAACGGCTCATTGTCAAACAAATTGATCAGTACGATGAAGATGAAGATGGCGAAAGCTCCCATCAGGAAATAGGGGAACTTGTCACCGAAGATGATCTTCAGGTTGTGCCGTACTATCTGGAGGGAGTTAATAAACCCCTTTTTTATCGGATGTGCCATTTTTATCGAGGTTAGTATTCTTGATTATTTTTACCTTTCTGACCTCTTTCACTGAAGTTCAGCAGCCACAAATAGGCATCTTCCAGCACAGGAGTCACATTCTTTGCATGCTCCAATGGTTTTTCCGGGTTGACCACCCTTACCCTGATGTTATCGCCTTTGCGCATGTGATGTACTATTTTCAGGCGGGATGACAGACCTTCAAACTGTTCGGCGGGAACGTCGAACTGCCATACCCTGTCTTTTGCCAGCGAAGCCATTTCGGTGGGTTTGCCATAGTATTTAAGCTCTCCATTGCTCAGCACCGCCAGTTGGTTGCATGAGCTGGCAATATCCTCTATGATGTGGGTGGAGAAAATGACCACCCTGTCGCGGCTCAGCTCGACCAGCAGGTTCCTGAACCGGATGCGTTCGCGTGGATCGAGGCCGGCTGTGGGTTCATCAACTACCAATATACGCGGCAGATTGAGCAACACCTGGGCGATGCCTATCCTTTGTTTCATTCCCCCTGAGAAGGAGCCAATCTTTTTGTTGGCATTCTGTATCATATGAACGGAGCGTAGTACATGATCCACCCTTTCCCTGCGTGTATCCGGGTCGTTGATACCCTTCAGCAAGGCCTGATAATCGAGGTAGTCCCTTGCCGTCATATTTTCATACATGCCGAATTCCTGTGGCAGATAGCCAATCAGCCCCTGCAGCTCCTCTCGTTTTTCCAGGGTATCTACCCCGTTGATCGTGATCTTGCCATAGCTCTGTTCCAGTACACCGCATATCACACGCATCAGGGTTGTTTTTCCTGCACCGTTGGGTCCCAGCAGCCCAAACATACCCGGCCGGATGTCCATGCTAACGCTCTTCAAGGCCTTGAAAGGCTTGCGTTCCCGCCCGATAAGTGGTATGGCACGCACGAAATTGATCCATAATTTCCTCAGGCCTTGGAAGCGTCCCGTCAGACGGGCAGTGTTTACCTGTTTCTCCTTCAGGTACTTTGAAGTAAGGTGAATCCCCAGCACCAGATAGGTGAGTACTCCCCATGTGACAGTAGCACCAACATTGGTGAATTTTACCTGGTAGATGGACAGGATGATCAACGGGAAAAATCTGAGTGTGCCCCATCGCAGCCAGGATAGCCATTTTGCTGTGCGTTTGCCGGCAACCCCTGCGGATATGTTTTTTATCAGGAACAAAATAAATAACCACAGCGCAACAGATATAACGAACATCCAGAAACCGTTGTTCTGGTAAAACCATGCAAACCAGACCAGAAAGATGAGTAACGGGATCTGCCATATCAGTTCTTCCTTCGGGCTTGTTTTTTCTTTTCCGTTACCGAAAATGGCATCCAGATGTTTGTTACCCAGCCATTCACGCAGGTGTCTTGAAGGCCGGTCGTAGATCTTCACCAACCTTCTGATTCGGATCACAATAGGGCTGTCCTTATCTATGACATCGGCAGAAGCTTTTCGCAGGCTTTCCGTGAAGAACCAGGTAGAAGCCGGTACCACCATTACTACTCCGACGACTCCCGCCATTTGCCAGAGCAATGTATCAGCCCCTGTTATGGCCAGAATGATGCCTCCAACCAGGGCAAGCCGGTTGAGGGTTTTAAGCCAAAAGGGAAGCCCTTTAAACCATTGCAGGGTGGTTTCCATGCCCATATAGGCAGTGGGAATGATCACGAGGGTAAACAGGGTGGAGAACAACAACCCGCCTATTACCGTGATGGCAAAGGGGGCACCGATGCTGCCCACATATTCTCCCTGGCCCAAAGCAAGCGGCAGCATCCCTATGGCAGTAGTGATCACGGTGATCAGAATGGGGCGTGCACGGAGCAATCCGGCACCGATGATGGCTCTGGCCGTTCTCATTCCTTTCGACCGCATGCTCTGAACAAAGTCGATCAGGATGATCCCATTGTTGACCACTACACCCAAAAGGATCAGAAAACCGGTGAGGGTGTTGGCGCTCAATAGTGAGTTGCCTGTAAATATCAGCCCCAGGAGGGAACCGATAGCGGCAAGGGGTATGGAGAACAAAAGCACAAAAGGTGTGGAAAAGCTCTCAAATACCGAGGCAAGTATCATGAATATGAGGATGAAGGCTGCCAGGATGAGGAATTTGAATTCTTCGTATTGGTCCTGTTCATGTTGCACCTCCACAGCTACGCCTGGTGGAACATATAATCCGGCTATCAGTTCATCCACATTGCCCCGCGCATTCTCCAGGAGCTCCTTGTCTTCATTGATCTCGGATGAAAAGCGGTAGCTTACCGAGAGGCTCTTTTCACGGTTTTGACGATGGACGGAAGCAATTTCCTCGCTATAGCGTATGGAGCTGAAATCTCCCAAATGATGAGCAGAAGCTATACTGTCCGTTGCCTGTACCAGTAAATTGCGCAGATCCTCCACGCCTTTTTGCTCTTCTTCCTGCTCTTCCAGCTCATCGCTGCGAATGGTAATGCTGTATTCTTCATCTCCCTCCCTGAAGGTGGTTTCGCTTTCCAGTTGTCTGGAGAAAGCGTTCATCTCCTGTTGAACGCTGGAATAATCTATGTTCAGGGCTTCCATATGGCGCTGATCCAGGAGAACTTTAATCTCCGGCTGTTCCCGGGAAATTCTGAGTCGTGCAAAGGTTACGTCCTCCGATTCTTCTTCGAGTACATATTCCACATTTTCTGCAACCATCACCATATCTTCGTAATCAGAACCCTTGATGAGGACTTCCTCGGTTTGCTGACCCACGCCCATGAAGTTCATGAAGGCAGAGGCGTTGCCACCACCCAGAGATAGGTTATCATCTCCGGAGGAGGACATGTCTGTTATACTGACGTGCACATCATGATATTCATCCAGTCTGTTCAGAATATCATCCTTGATCCGGGGCACAGTCCGGTCGTTGATCTTTTCAAAGTCTTCCTTTAGCTGAATGGTGAGGGAGGCTTCTTCCGCTTCAATGCTGCTGATGATCTCCTCCACCTCCTCTATATTGCCTATTTTTTCTTCCATGCCACCTATCACCTTATCGGAAGTCTCCAGCGTTGAACCGCCCGGCATGGTGACACTGACCCTGAAGGTATCGGTACCTGTTTCCTGCAGGGTGCTTACGCTTACTGAAAGGCTGATCACTACTGAAGCAAAGAATAAGACCACCATGGAGAGCAGTACCTGTGCCGGATGCCTCATACAGAACCTTAAGATGATAAGGTATAACCTAATCACCCGGTTCCGGAAGTTGATAGAGTGGAGCGACATGCTTCTCCGGTGTGATTTCAGAAACTGGTAAACCACCACGGGGATGAATATCAACGCCACGAAAAGGGATACGCCGAGTGTTGAGATGATGGAGAAACCCACGTTGTTCCCCAGGAGCTTAATGAAGAATTCCGAGGAAAAGGCGAAAGGCAGGAATACAGCTATTGTGGTAAGGGTGGCAGCCACAACTGCCCGCAGTATCTGGGTTGTACCCCCCGAAGCGGCATCGGCCGGTCCGATTCCCTGGGTTCTCAGTCGATAGATGTTTTCAAGCACCACCACGCTGTTGTCCAAAAGCATACCAATGGCAAGGGCCATGCCCATCAATGTAAGGGTATTGAGGGTGATGCCTGCGGCATAGAACAGGTTCAGGGAGGTGAAAATGGAGATGGGTATGGCTAAAGCCACTACAGTGACCAGACGCAGATTTCGCAAGAATATCCACAGGACAAAGATAGCCATCAGCCCGCCGATCAGGGCAAGCTTCATGATCTGGTTCATATTGTCTTCCATGGTTTCTGCATCACAACTCTGAATCACCAGCTCCACGCCTTTGGAGCTCATGTTGCTGTTGATGTTGGCGATGGCATCCTGCAGCTCGTGATAGAGCGATATTTCGTTTACATTGGCATCGTTGTAAATGGTGATTGTTACTGCCTCCATACCATTCACACGGCTGATGGTCTCCTGCTCTTTCGCACCCATATAGATTTCTGCCACATCGCTCAGCCTGATCCTGCCATCATCATCCAGGATGATGTTGCCCAGCTCATTGATATTGGTATATTCGCCTGATACACTAACGACCCAGCGTTTTTCGGCATCGTATACAATTCCTCCGAAAAGGCGCTGGTTGGAGAACATGTTGATCCGGTTGTTGATGCGTCCCGGTGTAATGTTGTGGGCTTCGCACGCTTCTTCATCGAAGATAACCTCAACGGAACGCTCACGGCCTCCCTGTACCGTTGCATCGCCAACCCCATCTATAGCCAGCAGATCGGAGAGAATCTCCTGATCGACGACGTTTCTGATCCGATCGACATCTCCTTTTCCCCTTGCCTGAATCGTCATGAAGCGGTTGGCCGACATGTCGGTATCCACTTTTACCAGGTTCACCATATAGGTATCTCTGTTTTCGCGCTGGAAGGCCGCTATTTTTTGTTCCAGCCTGTTGAAAGCGTAATTGATGTCGACGTCCTGCCTGTATGTTACTACAATGGTAGCCCTTCGGCGCGAAATGTTCGATTCCATTTCATCAACACCTGCCTGCTCACTGATCATTCCCTCAAGCGGGATCACGGCATCTTTCTCCACAAAGTTGGGATTCATCTGGGTACGGTAGGATACCTGTACGTAAAGAACCGGTACTTCGGCACTTGGAAACAATTCCACTGGCAGTGAGCGGTAGGAAAATATTCCCAGCATCACCAGGGCCAGGAAAAGCATGAAGACCAGTATTTTTTTCTTTACAAATCGTTTCATAGTATAGGCTTACTCCTGATCTTCCGGTTGCACCAATGTTTCTTTTCGCTGAAAAATATAATATAAGCAGGGTATGGTAACCAGGGTAAGGAGGGTTGAAGTGATCAACCCGCCAATAACAGCCCATGCCATAGGTGCCCGAAGTTCCGGGTTTTGTCCGAAGGCAAAGGTCAGGGGCAGAAGCGTCAAAATGGTTGTAAGGCTGGTCATCACTATGGGCCGTATACGGTTTTGTCCGGCTTGCAATACTGCATCGCGTTTGGTTAATCCCTGCCACTGATACCGGCGTATGGCATCCACCAGGATGATGCTGTTGTTCACCGCAATTCCTGCGAGCATGATTACCCCTATGAAAGCCATGATGTTAAATGACTGACCGATACCCAGGAACAACAGAACTGGTCCTGTGAAGGCCAGGGGCAGTGAAAGAAGGATCGTCATCGGGTGGAGGAGGCTTTCAAAAAGAGAGGCCATCACCATATAAACCAGTATGATGGAAAGGATCAGGGCAAAATTCAGGTTGCCAAACGACTCTTTTCGTTTCTGCTCTTCCCCTGTAATTTCTGTTTCGTATCTTGCGGGCATCTCCATTCCTGCCAGTTCGGTATTCACCTTTTTGACAATATGATCGAGGGGCATGTCTTCGCTGAAACGGGCCATTACTTTGCCAACGCGTTTCTGGTTTTCCCGGTATATTTTTCCCGGGGTGGCGCCTGCATGAAATGTAGCGATCTGATCGAGGCGGATCACCTGGTTCCCCGATTGCAGTTCGAGCTCTTCCAGCGCTCTCTTGTTGAGATCAGGTAGTTTTAGGGTTATATCCTTCATTTCTCCTTTGCTGTTAAACTCCCCAATGTCCATTCCCGTTAGCTGTCTTTGGATCTGGTCTACGATCTGACTGAGGCTTATGTCATACATTCCGGCCATAAATCTGTCAACCCGTACTTCAATCTCCGGGGCTCCCTTGTCAAAGCTGGTTTTCAGTTCATACAGACCATCCACACCTTCCAGCCTTGTGTGGATATCTTCCGTTATGGACTGGATTTGATCAAGGTCCTCACCGGATGTCTGAACAACAAGTGGTGATTCGTCCGTTCCAAGGATCTCGTTCAGGGTTGTTTGCTGCTGATGGTAGGTCAGTTTTAGTCCCGAAACGCCATGAAGGATTGAGTCCGTCAACATGACTACCTCCCCGGGATGGATGACTGTT
Source organism: uncultured Bacteroidales bacterium (assembly GCA_964399175.1). Classification (GTDB taxonomy): domain Bacteria; phylum Bacteroidota; class Bacteroidia; order Bacteroidales; family UBA12077; genus JAGXLC01. Next base: position 6,585 of record CAYNPZ010000046.1, read on the forward strand.
CCTTTTTTGGGCTGGATTTTTATGGTGGCAAAATTGCTTTCGCGCATAATTTCTCCCACTGAGGTTTCATCTTTGGCACCCGGCCCAACATGCGTATAGTAGTAATCCACTCTGTCACCAAAGGCTTTGCTCATCATGCTTTTTACCTGATGACCCACACCTGCTGTTTTTTCCAGTCGTGTGCCTCCGGGTAGTTCAATGCTAATGGAAAACGATCCGCCCTTGGGTTGGGGCATGAATTCGCTTCCAACCCTGGGCAACAACAGAACAGAAACAAGAATTAGCAATGCACTCAGGCCAATAACCAGCCATCTTGCATTGAGAAATCCGTTCAATAATCTCCCGTACCAGTTGATGCTTACCGATTTCAGCTTTTTAACCTTATCCGCTTTGATCCATTTGTCGGTCATGGCCGGAATGACCAATATGGCCACGAAGAGTGAGGATAGTAGCGAGAACGCCACAGTCCATGCTTCTTCTTTGAACAGTTCGCTGGATTCTCCATGTAAATAAATGATTGGCAGGAATACCACAATGGTAGTTAGGGTAGAGGCTGTGATGGCTCCGCTCACTTCTGCGGTTCCCCTTACTGCCGCTTCCCTGACTGATGATCCTTCTTCGATGTGCCTGAAAATGTTCTCTATTACAACGATGGCATTGTCAACCAGCATTCCTGCACCAAGAGCAAGACCTCCCAAAGTCATGAGGTTTATGCTTAGGCCATTGAAATACATTAGGTTGAAGGTTGCAATTACCGATATAGGGATGGCTACAGACACGATGAGTGTCACCCGTAAGCGCCGGAGGAAGATGAACAGCACGAAAACAGCCAGCAATATTCCCATAAGGGCAGTATTTTCAACTTCCCCGATGGCTTGGTCGATGTATTCTCCCTGGTTTTCAACAATCGTAAATTCGTAGCCGGGCAGTGCCTTTTTTAGGTCAACAAGTGACTCATCTACCCGTTTCACCACATCCACGGTATTCTTCCCCTGTTCCTTATATACCGAAAGCCCGATACATCTTTCGTCGTTCAGAAATACCATATTCTCGGGCTCTTTGTTCTTTAACTGAATATCGGCTACCTGATCAAGGGTTACAGGAATGCGGGTTACTTCATTGTTCATCGACTGCCTGTTCCGGTATCCGACGATCAGGTTCCTGAAGTCTTCCTCCTTTTGGAGAAGGCTTTCACCTGTAACGAGATATTCCGTTCCCTTTTCCTCGAGGGTTCCGCCGCTGATGTCGCGGTTGAACGCCTGGATGCGTGAAGAAATCTGATCCATGGATAGGTCATAGGCATCGAGCAGGTAGTTTTCGGTTTGGATGAGCAGTTCGGCTTCTTCTTCGCCGGAAATATCAATGTCGGCTACTCCATTGATCCTGACCATCTGGTTGTAAATGTAGTTTTCTGCCGTTTGTCGCAGAAGGTTCATGTCATTGATCTCAGGATTGCTTACCGCAATTCGCATGATGGGAGCAGCATTGGGATCATTCTGGTATATGTTAAACTCATCCACCTCCTGGTTGGTGCTGATGGAGGAAAGGGCCTTTTGCAAATCCAAAAAGGCAGCATTCATATCCCGGTCCCAGTCATAATGTACCGTTACAAGCAAAGAACCGGTACCGATAACTGAGGAAACATCGGTTACGCCTGCCAGCCGGATTGCAAGGCTCTCAATGTCTTCAGCAAATTTGGATTCAATTTCCGTGGGAGGCTTTTCCCCTGATTGAAGCTCTACATACAGACGGGGATTTTTCAGATCTGGAAACAGATCAGTCCCCAGCCGGCTAAAGGAAATGTAACCAAGCAATACCACTGCGAAGACAAGCATTGCGATGGTTACGGGGTAGCGGACGGAAAAGCGGGTTAGTTGTATCATTTATTCTGGTTTTGCTTTTTTTCTTGTGATTATTTTCATTCAATTTATTAATGCTTAAATGTGTGAATGCTTCAATGCGAGAATGCTTGGATGCATGAATACTTGAATAATGATAGGATTGATGTATAGTGCGGGCATGAATTGTTAAATTTTAATTATTTATTTGGATAGGATGAATTTTTAGCTTTTCCGATGATTTTTATTATTTCATTGGCTTCCTTTCTAAGCCTTGTCAACTCCTCATTATTGTTGGATAATCCTGCTGTATCAATTATCTCAAGCCAATAATCCGATTCATCGGCTTCTTCCAGAACAATACAAATTTTACTAAAAAATTCAGCTTTGGATCTGGCTCTGCAAGCTGCCCTGTAATTTGCCCCTGTTGAAGTAGCACATTTAACAAGTTGATATTCAATAACCGAAGCTGCTTTGCATTTTTTCAATGAATTGCAGAAAAAAATTATATCTACTGCGAATTTCTTAGTAATCTGCTTCAGTTTCTCGATGAAAATTTCCTTCTCGGTCATCTTTATGATGTTTATTTTCACATTGTCGCATTCAATCATTCACCCATTCACTCATTGTTGCATTCAAGCATTGTCGCATTGTCGCATTGTCGCATTAATTAAGCACCTCAACCCGGCTTCGGTCCCTCAGCGTCTCATATCCGTCGGTTACCACACGTTCATCTTCTTCAAGGCCATCGATGATCTCGACACGGTCACCCGATTCAATTCCTGTGACAACATTTCTTTCCCGGGCCCGGTCTCTTTCAATCACATACACTATTTGCCTGTCGTTGTTATTGAGCACCACTTCGCGAGGCAGGGTAATGGTGCTGTCTTTGTGTTGTACCATCACATTGGCTTTAACAAACATGCCCGGACGGATGGATCTGTCGGGGTTCTGTACTCTGATCTTTGCATCAAACATGCGGGTGGTCGGATCGACTGCAGGAGAGATTTCAGTAACCTTACCCTTCAGCGTTTCTGACTCCATAGAATAATGACCGACATCTACCCTTTGTCCCCGTTTGATTTTCGTGAGGGATTTTTCGGGTAAGCTCACCTCCATGATCAGCTCCCTGTAGTCCATAATTTTGGCCACTGTTGTATTGGAGGATATACGTGTTCCCTGGGTATGATAAGGAAGTTGAGTGATAAAACCGGTGAAAGGTGCTTTAACAGAGAGTTTGGCAAGGTTTATTTTAGCTTCCTCAAGTGCCGATTGTGCATTGATGTAAGTTTTTTCTGCATTGGTCAGCTCACGAAGTGTGACACCACCTTTCTCATAGAGTGCTTTTTGTTTTTCAAATTCCTGTTTGGCGATTTTCTGCTCCAGTTTCACGGCTTCAAGTTGAATGCCCAGTTCATATTCCCTGTTTTCAAGTTCTACAAGTACTTCACCTTTATTGATCCTGTCTGAAAGGGAAAATTGTTCCCGGGTTCCTGGATTTTCCTGAAGGTAATAATCGCCTCCTGCTTCTGTAACCAGATCAGCCGATTGAACGGCTTGTACCGTGCCGGTTGTCTGAAGATATTCGCTAATGGAATCATAACTGGCTTCAGTCACCGATACGGGTACGGCTACGTCACTGTCTCTGTTGATCTCTCCCTGGTTGCATCCCACAATGAACACCCCAAACAGGGCAACGGCGGGAATGATCCTGAAAAAATTAAAATGTTGTTTTTGCATGTCCGTCTGCTGTTTATTATTCTAAAATACTGTTAACTACATCTTTGGGCAACAATGGTTCGTTTTCCATGAAGTCGTAAAGGCTTTGCATTTTAAGGTTCAGCAATTCCATCTTATAATCAATGAGGGCTGTGGTCAGATCCATCCTTGCCTGGCTTAGCTGGTTCTGGTACAACTGAAGATCCATGCCGGTAAGATCGCCATTGTTGTATCGTTCGAGGTTGATGTCATAAGTGAGCTGGGCATTTTTTTCATTCTTTCTGGCAATTTCAATCTGGTTGCGGTAATTCCTGAGATTTCGAATAGTTTGGCGAATGCCAAGATTAATCGATTTGGATTCCTGATTTAAGTCGATCTCGGTCGATTCCACATTTAACCGGGCCGCTTTGATTCGTGCCTCCCGGGCTCCCCAGTCCCAGATAGGAACATTGAAACTTAGGGAAACGGAAGGGCTTGTTGTGGGAACATCATACATGTTGGCCAGTTGTTTGTCTACTCCTTGTATACCAAGGGAAACTGAGACATTACCCTTGAATTTGTTCTGATCACTGGTCTCGATCAGACGAAATTTTGCATTTTGAAGTTCGATCTCCCGGTTTCGTATTTCCAGTCGGGAATTAAGGGCATTCTGGATGGCTTTATCCATGTTTATGTCCACTGAATCTAATTCAATGCTAAGCTCAACCCTGAAATTTTCGTCAAGGTCCATTCCGATCATTTGTTTAAAATTATCTTTAGCGTTTTGAAGCTGCACTTCACGTGTATAAACCTGTGAGCGGGCCGAGGCCAGATTAACTTCAGCCTGATAGAGTTCTTCCAATGCCAGTAAATCGGCATCAACTTTATTTTGCACAACCTCATAATTTTTTTTCTGATTTTCCAGTTCTTCTCGGGAAATTTGCAAGGCCATTTGAGAAGCGTATAAATTATAATAGTTTCTTGTTACCTGAACTTCTGTGTTTAGCTTTTGAAGCCTGTATTGTATATCTGACCTTTCATAGTCAAGTTCCAGTTCTTCCAGATTTTGCCTGGTTTCGTTGTAGGAGAATAGGGGTTGGGAGTATTGCAGGAATAAATTGTTGCTAAAGGCAATGTCTTCATTCAATTCGGATGCAATCTCAGTAGTTGAGTGCTGCCAGGCCAGCCTGTTGTTCAGGGAAAGTTCCCCATCCGTAGCTACAATTGGTTGAGAAATGCTAAAGTTTGCCATACTGGAATAAGTTTCGGTGGTTTGCCACCGGGAATTCACCTCATAAAACCTTTGTTCCCTGGAATAATTGAAGGGATCAACGGCCAGGTTGAAGTTGGTTTTCAACGATGCCTGTTGAGCATCAAGATAGTTTTTACTCCGTTGCATGGCCAACCGGCTTTTTCTTACTTCCGGGCTGTTTTCATTGGCAATTTCCAGTGCCTCTTCAAGCCTCAGCAGTTCCTGGGAACTAACAGAGACACTGAACAAAGATAAAATCGTAATTACAATAAAGCGTTTTAGGATCATGATGGTTTATTTTCTGATTAGTTTGATGGCATCAGCGATTACAGTTCTGGCTTCGGAATTGTTGGAGATTTGAATTTTTGCCGAATCCGGTGAGAAATGGTATTCGCCCAGGCGTACCCATTCACCTTCCCTGTCATCTACCTCCACCGGTATTGTTTCTTCCCCCTCCTCGTGGAATATGGTGTAATGATAAAGTTTATCCACGTTGTTGCGCTCGCGGTTCCTGCCCCACCTGGGGCGCAAACCTGCATCAGATACATATGCCTCTACTTCATAATTGTCGGCATGCTCTATAGGTGCTGCCCACTCGGCTTTCTGCTCACCCTTACCTGATCTGATGTATAAAGCTGATAATTTCACTTTGCCGTAGAACTGGTTGTGAATGGCTTTTTGCCATTCTTCCGGAGGCCGCCAAACATTGACGTCGGTATATTCATCCTGATTTTCGTTGTTTCTGAGCAGATCCCTTAACTTGGCAGGCTTTTCAGATTCCAGGAGACGGAAAGAGGGATCTTCGTTATCAACTACAATGGCTTCTTCATTTGGTTTAGGAGGTTCAGCCTCCCTGACAAACGCTTCCCCTGTTGCATTTTCATCCTCTTCAATATTTCTTAAGGGGAATCTTATGGTTGAAGGCATATTGGAGGAAACAATCGTGTTGGCGATCAGCATGGACGGCGATTCTCCCACGTTGATACCCACTCTTTTGCTTTGCCCTGGTTCCAGAGTGACGGCTTGTTCTTCCGACATACTGCTGTTTCTGCGGCGGCCTATACGCATGTTTAATTGTACAAGTCCCAGACTGCCTCCGGTGTTTGTCATGGTTATTTCAGCCTGATATCTTGGCCTTTCTCTTTCATAATAAGAATAAGCCTCTACATTTTCGAAGGTGAAAGCAGGCAACTCTCTGGCATAAAGCCAGTCGTTCATATACTTTTCTGTGTCGACGTTGTAACGGTTTTTTACATAATCCAGAAACTGCTCTCCTGCGTTGTTTTTGTACCTGCTGGCTACGATGAAACTGTCGAGTACAGGATCAAAATCGGCGGAACCGGCAAAATGCTTCATCAGGTTGATGAAATAGGATCCTTTCACATCAATCACATCGCTGAGCCGGACAAAATTGGATGTATCACTCATCAATTCTGCAAACGAATTTTTCTGTAAAAGGAGGTTTGCCCTTTCCTGTGCCCCAACCCCATCGTTGCCGAAGAAAAAGCCCCGGTTGTCTTCCCCTGCCCTGTTATCGACGTATCGTTCCAGCACAGGATTCATCACCGGCAATTCCTCCACTCCAAAATCATTGCAATAGGAAACAAAATTCGGGAATATCTTGGTATTGCCAGTTACGTTGTCCTGGTTAAACCATCCCCGGCGGAAATCTTCTCCTTCAATGAAGTTGGAGTGTATAAACCTTCTGAAGATATCCGCTTTCATTTCTTCGGGTGAACGATCACTACCTCTCCCTCTTCTTTGAAAACGTCTGATCATTCTTGGAAAGTCGGCGCCATTCATCGAATATGCCCGCTCTTTCATCATCACCATCTGCGGCAGTGAGGCTTCATTGGCAAGCGTAAAATTTTTCTTGTAGGCATAGAAATGAGCCGGTACTTCAACCAGGGAAAAATCCCGGAATGGATAATCCAGATGGATTTGCGATTCATAATCATCCATCACCCGGTTGATAAGCGAAGGGATGGTATCCTGAACTTCACTGAAGAACGGTTTATAGAAATCATGATCTTTTTTGTAATATATGTTGTAGGTAATGTCTCCCACGGTAAGTGAATCGCGCCGGTATTTTCCGGCAATTACGGAGAGGGAGGTGAGCGGCTCTTTCGGAGCAAACGACCATTTGTTGTCTTTCTGCGTTGGTTTGCCCTGGCTAAGTACCCTCATGTTTTTTCCAACTTCTGCAGTGAGCTGAAAATCTGAGAAATTTTTGGGAAAACCGGCCACGTTTTTGGATGAAAAGCCAGTTCCGGGAACAGGATACCAAAGCAGTTCCGGGGTAAACATCAGATAGTCTGAATTGAGGAAGCTGAATTTTTTAGGCAGCCGAAACAGCACCTCGTGTTCACCACGGAAGAGCAGATCATTGGGTACTTCCAGGTAACAAACCCTTTCGTCAGGATAGCCACCGTAATTGAGGGTGATATGTGCCGAGTCACCGACCGGAAGTTTTTTATCAATGAGCACCAGGTGTTGTTTTTGGTTGTATCCGCTTTCCTGACCATTGATGCTGCATTTATCCACCTTAAATCCCGGATTGATGCTGAATATTATTGTATCCAGTGCTTCATTACCCCTGTTACGAACTGTCATGTCGGCAATGAGACTGACCTTTCCCCCCTCGTGTTTCAGATTGAGCTTATATTGATTAACTATAGGGACATTATTTTTCAGGTACTGGTCGTTCAGCTTGATCAGTTGGTCCCTGAAACGGCGCATGGTGATCTCCTGATCCACATGATTTGCGGTAAGCCATGAAGCTGCGCCCAGGAAAATAATACCGCCGGCTATGGAAATCCAGTAATTGGAATTCGATTGGCGCAGGCGCTTCATCAGCAGCACGGTAAAAAAGACCAGGGATAGCCCCAGTGAGATGTAGAGGGCTTTATGCAGTATGATTCGGTCAGGATTTGCCAGTCCTGTAAATTCAGACCACATCATGGGGATATTGAACGACATATAGTCGAAGATATAAAAGAGCTTGTCGTTTAGATAAAAGAGCGTCAGCGCGATGTATCCCAACAGTATAAGCAGCACCACTGCCTGGTTTCGTATCAGTGCCATCAGAAAGAATGAGAGCCCAAAGATGAACAACAGGGTAGGGATGGAGATCAGCACGAAATACAGGCCGTATCCCACAGGGTCAAAGACCATATCCTTGGTAACCAGCGTAAATATTAGCGGAATGATGAGGATCAGCACATTCAGTGCCAGAAATACCCGAAGGTTGCCGTAGATTTTTCCCCAGATATATTCACCGTTGGATAGGGGACGCACATAGATGACTTCCGTTGTATCCTGCTTTTTGTCGCGTTTCATGAAGTCAGTTGCCAGAAAAGAGGCAATAACAGCCTGAATCACATTAAATATAAGAAGGGAACCATAGGGTATGTTGGTCGGCAATCCACGCAGGATCCTCGGAGAAAATTCCTGCTGGGAAACCAGGATGTTGAAGAGGATTAGAACGATCAGGGCAATGATGGCAAAAATACGCAAAAACCAGCTCCGCATGAGTGTTTTGGACTCAAACCGGGCAACCGTATTGAAATTACTGAAGGAGAACATTGTTTTGTGGTGTTAAAATTCACTAACCATATATTGATTTAATTCTTTGTCCATGAAATGGACATAAGCATGTTCCAGGTCGGGTTCAATTCTTTTGCCAGGATAATCAGGGAGTTCATCAGCTACCAGTATGACTTCCCATCCTTTTTCCATCATTACCGTGGAGATAACAGGGTATTCTTCCTTTATCTTCTCCAGTTCCATCCTGGTCAGGATCACACGCCAAACACTGCCTCTCGCTTTATCTACCAGTTCTTCCGGTGTGCCCCTGAAGGCAAGCTCTCCCTGATTCAGCAAAGCCATTTGATTACATGTGCTGGAAATGTCTGCCACAATATGGGTAGAAAGGATGATGATCCTTTCTTCTCCTGATATCTTGGACAACAGGTTTCTGAAGCGGATTCTTTCGTCCGGATCGAGGCCTGTGGTCGGCTCGTCGACCACAATCAATTTGGGATCGTTGATGAGCGCCTGGGCAATACCAAGTCTCCGTTTCATACCTCCTGAAAGCTTGCCGGCCTGCCGGTCGCGGGCATCAAAAAGCCCCACTTCCTCAAGCATCTGGTCAACTGCTTCATTGCGCTGTTTTTTATTGTTCAGTCCGGAAAGAGCTGCTGAATAGTCAAGAAATTCCCACGTTTTAAGTTTTGAGAAAAACCGGAAGTCCTGGGGAAGGTATCCGATCATTTGCCGGACCTTTTTCCGGTGTTTATGAATGTTCATGCCATTGACAGTGACCGTACCGGTGGTAGGCTTCATAAGAGTTACCAGAATGCGCATCAGGGTAGACTTTCCTGCTCCGTTGGGACCGAGAAGACCGAACATTCCGTTGCCAATGGTCAGCGAAATGTCCCTAAGGGCATAAAAATCCCTGCCATAAATTTTGTTTAAATGATCAATGTGAATTTCCACTGATTTATGTTTTATTGGTCAATATGAAATGTCTGAAAGAACGATTTTAGGTTAATTCAGAATAAGTTATGTTTATTAATTCATTCAAGAGTCCGGTATAAAAAGCTAAATATTGGCTGATAAGGCGCTAAGCGGCTCTAATAGATTTCTGGAATTCAATAGATAATCTTTATACAATTAGCTAAAAACATACGAGCGCCTTTTTAGACTAGACTCATTCAATTATTCTATAAAAGCAACCAGGCTTATTGTAACATTCATTTATATACATTCGACAAAAAAATTTGGGATCTATTACATAAAACAGGGAAAATTTATCATAAATGTTACATTTAATTTCAAAGATAGATTAAGTTTTTGAGTGCTATATAATTGTGCTGTTGGATTGTTTCAAATTCTAAGTAATGATAATAAGAAATTCTGTATATAATCTGTTGAATGAACAAATTTTTAGATCTGGTGAATAATTTTTTCCCCTTACAAGCTTCAGCAAAAATACAGACTGAGGATGCAGATTTGCTCCTTTAGTCGGATTTGTTTTAATTAAACAGATTCGATATGAATCGGGAGGGAGATTTTCTTGAACAGGGCTACAACGGTTCGATAAGAAAACTTTAAGCAGTTCTTAATTTTTAATACTGAATAGATAACATATGCGGGGTTATCTCTTAAATTTATCATTCAGCTTCAGTATCCGTCCAATTCTCATTCCTGTGTTTTCCAGAAGTCTTGGTGCTTCCCGGAGAGAAGTTTCCAGTTCGGTAGGACCTTCTGTGATGGGTAGGATCAGGTCAAAGCCCTTGTAATACAATTCTTCTGCTCCACTTCCCAGTGTACCTCCCACGGCAATCACCGTTTTGTTATATTTCTTTGCCAGTTGAGCCACTCCAAAGGCTGTTTTACCGTAAGCCGTCTGCTCGTCAATTTTGCCTTCCCCGGTGATGATCAGGTCTGCCTCTTTAATTTTATCCTCCAGACGGGTCTCCTCGGCGATCAATGTAAACCCGCTCTCAATCTGTGCATTCGTAAAAGCCAGCAGGCTGATAGCCAGTCCACCTGCAGCGCCGGCACCGGGCATGGAATGAAAATGTTTTCCAGTGTATGTTTCCAGCAGATCTGCATAACTGCTCAGATTTTCTTCCAGCTTTTTGACTTCCTGTGGTCCGGCACCCTTTTGGGGGCCATATACTGCTGCTGCCCCTTTTTCACCCGTCAGGGGATTGTCCACATCGGTTCCGATACGGATCCGGATATCCTTCAGACGGGGATCAAGAGCTTCGAAATTCAGCGTGTGGATTTGATCCGGATTTCCACCGTTGGGCAGGAAGGCTTTTTCATTTTGATCGAGGAATAATGCACCTAGTGCTGCCAGCAGTCCTGCTCCACCGTCAATGGTTGCGCTTCCCCCGACTCCCAGTATGATTCTTGAGCATTCGTTGTCCAGTGCATGCCTGATCAGCTCGCCGGTTCCGTAGGTTGTTGTTTTAAGGGGATCTCGTTCTTCCGGTTTTAAAAGCTCAATGCCGGAGGCACTGGCCATCTCAATCACCGCTGTCTTTCCATCTCCCAGAATACCATAAGAAGCCGTAATCATTCTCATCAATGGGTCGTGTACGCGGGTTTTTTCCAGAATACCATCAGTAGCATCAATCAGGGCCTGAACGGTACCTTCCCCTCCGTCGGCAACAGGCGAAAGGATGATTTCAACCTCTTCCAAAATCTTTTGAATTCCGGTGGAAATGCTATTGGCCGCCTCTAATGAAGAAAGACTGTGTTTAAAGGAATCCGGTGCGATGAGTATTTTTATCATTTCTTCTTCGCTTTGCTCAGGGTGAATGCAAAAGAGCTTCCTTTGCCCGGTGTGCTTCTTACATTGATGGTTTGGTTGTGGGCTTCAATCACGTGTTTTACTATGGCCAGGCCAAGACCTGTACCGCCCTGTTCCCGTGACCGGCTCTTGTCCACCCGGTAAAACCTTTCAAAGATCCTGGGGATGTCTTTCTGTTCGATGCCCAGGCCGTTGTCGGTCACCTCGATTAGAATGTTGTCGCCCATATCCATGAACGATACCGTGGTTCTTCCATTCCTTTGGCCATAGTTGATAGAGTTAACAATTAGATTGGAAGCAAGTTGAAAAATCCTTTCTTTATCGGCGTAAACCCTGATCGGCTTGTCGTATTTGGAGTCAAAGCTCAGCCTGATACCGTTGTCCTTAGCTTTCAGTTCCTGGGTCTCAAACACATCTTTCATCAGGGAAACGATATCAAAAGTTTCGTAGTTCAGTGTGAGCTCGCCGGATTCGAATTTGGTGATCGCTTCAAGGTCTTCTACAATGGAGATCATCCGGTTGATGCTTTTTTCGGCTTTCTTCAGGTACTTTTTATTGATCTCCGGATCATCAATGGCACCGTCCAGGAGGGTAAGCACATATCCCTGTATGGTAAAGATGGGAGTTTTAAGCTCATGGGAAACATTGCCGAGAAATTCCTTTCTGTAGCGAGCCATTTGCTTGAGCTGGGCAATCTCCCGGGTTTTGTTCTTTGCCCAGCTGACAACCTCGTCGTTCACCTCGCTGATGATATCCTTTTCTTCAAGATCACGCCTCAGATCCTTCTCCGGGATGTTTTTCTGATGAATGGTTTTATAAATGGGGTTGATTTTTTCAAATATGAAGCTGTTCAGCATGTAATATACTACAATGTACACAGCTATAAAAATGAAAAGTACCCCGAATATCACAGGCAGTAAGTCGCTGGCCTTGTTGGAGAATAGCAGCAACACCAACACTACCGCTGATATAAAAGCCGATATCAGGGAGATATTTACGGCCATTTGTCTGGGTGAACTGGTCCTCATAACTGATGATGCTTGATGTTTATTTATCAACACGTAAAACGGGCATGGAATATTTTTATGATAATCACCTGTTTCCCATATGTTGGAGTCATTCTTTACCTAATTGCTGCCTTACGATTTTGGCTACATATTTACCAATGACATCAAATTCCAGATTGACAAAAGTTCCCGGTTTGATTTGGTGGAAATTGGTAATGTTATAGGTGTAAGGAATGACCGCCACTTCAAAAGAGGTTTCCTGTGAGTTAACAACCGTCATGCTTACTCCGTTTATGGAAATGGAGCCTTTTTCTACCGTGATGTAATCTTCCTGGGTGGGATCATATTCGAACCTGAAATACCAGCTCCCCTCTGCTTCTCTAACTTCAGTGCATTTGGCAGTCTGATCCACATGGCCCTGGACAATATGGCCGTCAAGAAAACTGTCTGCCTTCATGCTCCTTTCCAGGTTGACCTTATCCCCGATTTTTAAAGATCCCAGATTGGATTTTTCCAGTGTTTCCTTTATAGCCGTTACAGTAAAATTCCTTTTCTCCTGATTGGCTTCTACAACTGTCAGACATACTCCATTATGGGATACGCTCTGGTCTATGCTGAGCTGGTCGGCAAATGCACATTCCATTGTAATGTGAAGGTTACCTCCCTCTTTTTCAAGATTGACTACAGGTGCTGCTTCTTCGACGATTCCTGAAAACATAAATTTTTATTTACGGATTACTAAAATGGTTTATAATATGTTCATGTAACTGACTTTAACGAAAAAAGATATATATGAATTTCCATGCGAATTTAGAAATTATTTGTTGTTTATTGCGAAATAATATTGCATATTTGGCAACCATATTATATACATTAAACATTAATAATGACATTT
>CAYNPZ010000046.1:19609-24446 GCA_964399175.1 uncultured Bacteroidales bacterium
CCGGAGCAACGGGCTTTATCGGGGCCCATTTACTTTATCATCTGATTTTCGAAGGTTATGACGTTCTGGCCCTGAAGCGACCATCAAGCAACCTGGAATATGTTAAACGCGTATTTGGTTATTATACCCCTGATTATGAGGAACTTTTCCGAAAAGTTGAATGGATCGACGGTGACATTCTGGAATACGACACTTTGTATGAAGCCATACAGCAGGCAGATGAGGTGTATCATGGTGCTGCCATGGTTTCGTTCGATCCGGCTGATAAATACAAGATGCTAAATACCAATATACGAGGTACAGCGAATGTAGTCAATGCTTCGCTTGAAAATGGAGTTCAGAAACTTGCATTTATCAGTTCGGTAGCAGCTCTTGATCCCTCCCGGGAAGATCAGATAATTGCTGAAGAATTCTTCGGTAATTTCCCCCAACGGTATTCCAATTATGCTGAAAGCAAATTTAAATCGGAACTGGAAATATGGCGGGGAGTTGAAGAGGGCCTGAATGCAGTGGTGGTAAATCCTTCCATAGTGCTGGGGCCTTGTATCCCTCTTGAAGGTCCGGGTAGCTTTTTCAGGGTCATAAGGAAAGGTATTGGCTTTTATCCAGCAGGAATGACCGGATTTGTTGATGTTAGAGACGTTTGCAGCATTCTGCTTAAGCTGATGCAGCGGAATTATATCAATGATCGGTTTATTGTTTCCGAGGGAAATCATACCTACAAAGAACTTTTTCAACTCATTGCCGAATCTTTTCAAAGTAAGGTGCCCCGTCGTGAGCTTAAGCCTTTTGTTACCGATATCGCATGGAGACTGGAGTTTCTCAGAAGCAGGCTTTTTCTCCGGAAGCCCATGCTTACAAAGGAGCTTCATCAATCGGCCCATAAGCAAGTGAGATTTTCCAACGAAAAAATAAAACAAACGTTGAATCACTCGTTCATTCCTTTTGAGCAATGCATTACGGATACCGTTAACTCATTAAATACTTAAAAATAAAATACCGTGCCCGCCGGTTCGTTTAATCCTGAGTGAATCACATAGAATTTTTAACAGAAGGATTTTATGTGTGGATAAGGGCACAATAATTTTAAATTAAAATAAATCACCAGTTTAATGGCAAATAAGAAGAAGAAAAACAAGTCGAAGGCGAAATTGAAGGGCCGCCTGAAGGAAGAGGTGCTTGATTTTTTTACCCGCCATCCGACTAAATCATATAATTACAAACAGGTATCCAGCCAGTTGAACATTAAAAACAAGCATAAAAGGCGATTGGTCATGGATACGCTTGCCGAGCTGGAAAGTAAGAACTACCTCGATGAAGTGAAAAAAGGCAAGTATCAGATCAAATTAAAAACGAGCCTACTGGAAGGGAGCGTTGAATTCACTGCTGAAGGAGTAGGTTATCTGATTTCGGATGAAATCGACCAGGAAGTATTTATTTTGGGAAGGAACCTCCATCATGCCCTGCCAGGTGACCGTGTCCGGGTTCGTCTTTATGCCCAGCACAGGAACAGGGCCCTGGAAGGGGAGGTAATTGAGATTCTTAAACGGGCTAAAACCCGGTTTGTGGGGACAGTTTCGCGTTCCAAAAATTTTGCATTTTTGGTAACGACCAGCCGGCGGGTGCCCTATGACATTTTTATTCCCCTGAAAAAGCTGAATGATGCTAAAAACGGCCAAAAAGCCATTGCCCGTATTACCGACTGGCCGGAAAAGGTTAATAATCCTTTCGGTGAAATTGTGGAGGTTTTGGGTGATCCGGGTGATAACGAAGTGGAGATGCATGCCATTCTTGCCGAATTTGATCTTCCCTACGACTTCCCCGAGAGCGTGGAAAATGCTGCAAATAAAATCCAGGATCATATACCCGAGGAAGAATATAATGCAAGAAGGGATTTTCGAGATGTCCGCACTTTTACTATCGATCCCGAAGATGCTAAAGATTTTGATGATGCCTTATCAGTGAAAAAGCTAAAGGACGGACTTTGGGAAATAGGTGTTCATATTGCCGATGTTACCCACTATGTGAAGCCGAATACCATTCTGGATCAGGAAGGCTTTGAACGGGGTACTTCGGTATATCTGGTCGATCGGGTGGTGCCCATGTTGCCTGAGAAATTATCCAATAATGTATGTTCGCTCCGTCCCAATGAGGATAAACTTTGTTTTTCCGCGGTATTCAAAATGGATGATAAGGCCAATGTTCATGATCAGTGGTTTGGGAAAACCCTCATCAATTCCGACCGGCGTTTTAACTATCAGGAAGCCCAGGAGATCATCGATCATAAGAGGCAGGAGTTTAGCGATGAGATGCTCAAATTGAATGATCTGGCCAGAAAGTTAAGGAGTGAGCGCTTTAAGCATGGATCTATTGCCTTTGAAAGGGTAGAGGTAAAGTTTCTGCTTGATGAGATCGGATCGCCTACCGGTGTGTATTTTAAGGAGCATGGTGAATCCAACGAGTTGATCGAGGAGTTCATGCTCCTGGCAAACCGAAAGGTAGCGGAATTTATCGGGAATGTTCCTCAGGAAAAGAAACCCAAAACATTTGTTTACAGGATACACGACAAGCCGGATAAGGATAAGCTGGAAACTTTTGCTGAATTTGTCCAGAAATTCGGCTATTCTATCAACATGAAGGATAACAGAACCATCACCCGGTCCATCAACGAACTGTTGGAAAAAGTAGAAGGAAGGGGAGAACAGAACGTCATCGAAACCCTGGCCATTCGAAGTATGGCCAAAGCAGAATACTCAACAAAAAACATCGGGCATTACGGCCTGGCTTTTGATTATTATACCCATTTTACCTCTCCCATCCGGCGATATCCCGATATGATGGTACACCGTCTGCTGGCACGTTATCTTGATAACGGGAAATCAGCCAATCAGAAAAAATTTGAGGATATGTGTGAACATGCCTCGGATATGGAAAAACTTGCCGAGAATGCCGAAAGGGCTTCCATTAAGTATAAGCAGGTTGAATTTTTAAAGGACCGGATCGGGGAAGATTTCGACGGTATTATTTCCGGTGTGATGGAGTGGGGCATATTTGTTGAATTAAATGACTCTAAATGTGAGGGACTTGTTCACATCAGAGATCTCGATGATGATTTTTACATTTATGATGAGCGGAATTATTGCATCATCGGTCAGAACAACGGCAAAAGGTATCAGCTCGGAGATCCGGTTAGGGTAAAACTGATCCGGGCCGATCTGGAGAAGAAACAGATCGATTTCTTAATGCTGAAAAATAAATGACAGCATGTCAATCAATCCGGTAATAGAGTGAAAACAGCATGGCATTGTTATATTGGCCAAGATCAGGCCAACGAGTTTGCCCTCCCGGATGAGGCCTGATGGGTAACAAAGAATAATTGAACCGGGCATTGACGATAAAATGCTCACTAAGATCATAGTTCAAGCCGATGAGCCCGGAAAATTCAAACTGGTCAAAAGGAGGGTCAGCCTCAATAAAACCACCCCCATCATCATCTTCCAAAGAGGTAACCAGGTAAGCTCCTGCTATTCCTGCCTCACCCGTTAGTCTGGTCATTAATGATGATTGAACCAACAGGGGAGCCTGAAGGTAATTCAGGCGGGCATGGTAATAGGTTGGATCATTGTTTAGTTCGCTCTGTGATATTTTGCTGCCCTTCTGAATAAACTCCAACTCCATTTGCATAACGAGATTCTCCGAGATTGAAGTGTTGACCCATCCACCTCCGCGAATGCCAGGCTTATTATAGCCACCCAGATTATCACCGTCAATCTGGGTGGTTGCAAGCCCTACCATGGCTCCACCATGGAAACGCTGCCCCGATACCGGCAATACAATGACTGTGAAAAGCAGAACAAGGAGTATTTTCTTCATCACCCGTAATAAAAGCAAAGTATTAAGATATTTCCTGTAATCAGCAGGTAAGGTGAAAAGCTCCCATTACATTTTTTCCTTCATGAAAGAGCTTGTTGAAAATCTGGACAGCCTTACCGGTTTTCTTGTGTTGCAGAGATATATTGTTTTCATACAGATAGTTGGAGATGTCATCATCAATGCTCATCATACCGAACTGGCCTTTCCCTACAACCAGGATATCGGGTTTATGGTTCTCCAGTACTTCCTTAAGGTCATTCAACTGCAAGTGGTGGCCTTTATCGCGCCACCAGTCGGGAATGATTTCCTCCCGCGTTATAATGAGGTCTTGTTCATAAGTTTCACCGTTAACCACCATCTTCCCAAAACCATACTCTTGAATCATAATCAATTACCTCTTTGATTAAAGGGGAACAAAATAAGAAAAATATACCAGACTGGCAAATTATTGAAAAATCTTGAAATGATACGGGTTTAGGCCATATAATTCAAATTTGTTCCTTCGGTTTCTTCACAGTTATAACAGTTAATCCCTGAAGGTGTTCAAAACTATTTTTCCATAGTAATGCTAACACATTTCATTTTCCCTCCCATTGCAGGATTCATTTTGGATACTTTTATTGAGGCTTTTTCTATGGTATCAAAATGACTGTAAAGTGCATCCAGAATTCTTCCGGCTATGTGCTCCAGCAAATGGGATTTTTTTCCCATTTCTTTTTTAATAATCTCATAGGCCTTTTGATAATTTACCGCATCTTTCAGATTATCGCTCTCCGCAGGATTTTTCATGGGTGTCTGAAGGGTCAGGTTGACCAGAAACCGGTTTCCCACAATTTGTTCTTCTTTAAAATGTCCATGAAAAGAGTAAAATTCCATTTCTTCAAGCTGAATCATTCCCATAATTGAAAAATTGTTAAGATTTATTAAACTGTAACTGATTTATTCAATAAAATCAAATATTTTT
>CAYNPZ010000046.1:24456-25635 GCA_964399175.1 uncultured Bacteroidales bacterium
GTTAATATTCTTTTGGTTGATTGTTGGCAACAATTTGTAATCCACGACATCTTATTGTCCGAATGATAAATCTATTGAGCTCATGGCAAATAATGAAAATAACCCGGAAGGGAAGAAGAAGTCGCTGAATTTTATAGAGCAGATCATAGAGGAAGATATAAGGAACAACAAAAACGGGGGTAGAATTCACACCCGTTTTCCACCCGAACCCAACGGTTTTTTACACATTGGTCATGCAAAGTCCATTTGCCTCAACTTTGGACTGGCATGGAAATATAATGGCAAGACCAACCTTCGCTTTGACGATACCAATCCTTTAAAGGAAGAACAAAAATACATTGATTCCATTAAGGAGGACATACATTGGCTTGGTTTTGACTGGGAAGATCGTGAATATTATGCTTCCGATTATTTTGACAGGTTGTATGAATTTGCAGAAAAACTCATTCAAAATGGGAAGGCCTTTGTATGTGAGATGACTCCTGAGGAGATAAAAAATAGCCGAGGAACACCGACTGTTCCGGGGAAGGAAAGTTCGTACCGCGATCGCCCCATTGAGGAGAATTTGGATCTTTTCCGCAGGATGAAGGCAGGGGAATTTCCTGAAGGACGTTATCAGCTCAGAGCAAAGATCGATATGGCTTCCCCAAACATGCATCTTCGCGATCCTGTGCTTTACAGGATCAGACATGTCCCCCATCCACGTACCGGTGATAAGTGGTGTATTTATCCCATGTACGATATGGCACACGGGCAGAGCGATTATATAGAAGGCATCACCCATAGCTTGTGCACCATGGAATTTGAAGTGCATCGTCCGCTTTACGACTGGCTACTGGATCATATTGCCGAGGGTGATTACAGGCCACGGCAGATTGAGTTTGCCAGGCTTAATCTGGGATATACCGTAATGAGTAAAAGGAAGCTCCTTCAATTGGTAGAAGATGGTACCGTAGATGCCTGGGATGATCCCAGGATGCCGACCATTTCAGGATTGCGCAGAAGGGGGTATACACCGGCCTCCATAAGGGATTTTTCGGAAAAAGTGGGAATTGCCAGGCGGGATAACATCATTGACATGGCGCTTCTGGAAAGCAGTGTCCGGGAAGATCTTAATAAAACAGCGCAACGTGTGATGGGGGTTTTGGATCCGGTAAAGGTTGTTATTACCAATTATCC
>CAYNPZ010000047.1:0-8052 GCA_964399175.1 uncultured Bacteroidales bacterium
TTTTAAGAATTTATTTTTCTTAATTTTCAGTTATTTTTTACCTGGGAAACTTTAGAATTATTGAGATGGGTTCATTCTGATGATTCCTGTTTCTCCTTGAATATCAATAGCCTTCAATGAGAGAGTCAATTCCTGTCTTTGTTCACAGTAGGATACTTCTTGTATTTTTAAATTCTTATTGGATGAAGACATCTGATCCGGCTCATAGTTGGGAATATTTCTGATTTTCAGCTTCTGACTTCCATAAATTCTGACTTTCACTACAGTACTTCCTCCGGTTTCATGACTGAACCGATAAACATTGTAAGTACCATCGTTATAAACATGGGGCATTCGCACTTCTGACCCCATATTATAATTTATCCGGTATTTCTTCTTTTCAAGAGGCGGCAAATATATAAACCCATACCCCTGGTCTTCAAAATAACATGCAATTGACTCTCCGTTAATACTGGCCTCCTGAAGATGTTGACCTTCTTCCAGGTCAATTTTCAGCACCATGTTTCCAAGCAATTCATGTTGATAAATTTCATCCGGCATGTTGCGGTTGTCAATAACAATCTGACCGTCCCCCGGGCTTTTCATCTTAGCGTATTGCTGGTATAACCATTGTGAATAGAATTGTTCGGTATTCTTCGCTGCATAGCGATCCGTTGTACGCTGAACTTCCCTGTAATATTGGATAAAATTCTTATTTACGGATTCCTGAAGAAACTGATCCTGAGCGAGCCAATTGGGAAAGTGTAACCGGAGCATATTGCAGGTTTGCTCTTCCAGAGGGGTGTGAGGCAAAGTGGCATAGCGATACCATGAAACTCCACCACCAATCTTGCAAATCACGAGTACTCCATTATCCACTCCCCCGGCATTGGGACCCTGCGGAGGATCAAGTTCTGAAATAGCGCTAAATGCTGTGGAAACATATTTAACCCCTTCTTGATTCATTATGGATCCCGTACTATATTTACTGTCAGGATTCCAATAGTAACCGGAAGCAGTCGGATCAAAACTCTC
Organism: uncultured Bacteroidales bacterium; assembly: GCA_964399175.1. GTDB lineage: Bacteria > Bacteroidota > Bacteroidia > Bacteroidales > UBA12077 > JAGXLC01. The sequence goes on from CAYNPZ010000047.1 coordinate 1,015, forward strand.
CGGAAAAGAATGGCCCTTTTCTTCGGAAAGCCCATACTGTGCCATAATTTGCTTACATGCCTCAATATGTTTTAACATGGTTTCTTTGGGCCAGGGGCTTTTATCCTCTGTATTATACCACTCTGCTCTTTTGCGCACTCCATCCTCAGGCCAGTATTCATGAGCTACTCCGTGAAGCCCAAATTCCAGATGAGCGGAGTGGTTCTTCACAAAATCCATGATCTCAATTTGTTCCGGTCCTATATTTTCTCTGTTATCCCACTGTTTTCTTTTCCAGGTAGTTGTCGGATAATTCTTCAGAACATTCAACCGGTCGAGCTCAGCCAGTATGAACAAACCCCTTATTCGTACTCCGGCTTCTTCAGCGACCCTAACTATCGGCTCATAATCCTTAACATCAAATTCCCTGTCAACCCCGGCTCTGTAGGGACCGGTTAAATCCCCATATCCTTCGTTGTTTCCCTTCATCCATCCCATATCATGAATGGAAAAAGAAAAGGGTTCGGGAAAAGCAATAATATGACTTCCTGTTTTTCTATTATCGTCATCTACAGAAAAACCTAAGCCGAAGATTACCACAATAAGAAGTATAAAGATACCCTTTGTTCCAGTATTCATATCACAAATCAAACTTCTTTAAATTGGGTCTAAGGACTGTTGACCCTTAGACCCAATTAGTAAATGAATAAAAATGCTTATTGGTATCCCCAGTTTTGCTGTAGATCACTCTTATTTATTTCCGTCAACGGAATGGGTATATAGTACATCCGCTCTCTGAAATTGCGTTCCTGGTTTTGTATAATTTCATATGTTAACTCTCCGTTGGGGTCCAGATTACCCTCTTCATCTTCCTTCGTCCAGGCAATACCCCTCGCATTTTCATTCAATTCCTCCTCTGCAATCATCCAACGGCGAACATCCCAGAAACGGTGGTCCTCGAATGCAAGTTCTATATGTCGCTCGTGTCTGATTGCCTCAAGAAGCTCCTGAGGATTGGAGTATTCCACATCAGGTAAATCTACCCGGTTACGAATGGTATTAACAGCCTGTTCTGCATTTCCATAATTACCAAGATGCCACTGAGCTTCAGCATAATTCAGGTAAAACTCAGCCAACCGGAAAAGTATCCTGGGGTTGGTTGGGTTCTGATCTTTAAAATCTACCGATTCATCCTGGAATTTCCGCATGGTATATCCCGTTCTGGCATAATTCCAGGACTCAGGTCCATCTTTGGAATCCAGGCCACCCGGCAAATAGAATTCGGTTTCTCTGCCCCTGTAAGTACATCCCTGGTATACGACGTTGGCATAGAAACGCATTTCTCTGTTGTCATAAATATTCTCGGGAGAATCATCATAGAGAGGTGATTCCTCAATGGACAAGCCATCTTCCATTTGGAAATCCTGTACAAAATTATGTATCACACAGTTACCTGACCAACCATGATATCCGTTGGGGGTATTCACATAGCCAATATTAGGCTCCCAGTTTCTGCTATATTTTTCGTGGCTTGGAGAAGCAAAAATAATTTCGGAATTATTACTCAGGAAAAGTTCCTGATAATCTTTCCAGTTATCAACCTGAACCAGTGAATACTCATCCATATCAAGCACGGCTTCAGCAGCATCAGCTGCTTCCTGCCATTTATTGCTCTTATCATAATCGTAAAGTGGTCCACTTGGTTCACTGCCGGGATCATGAAGTTTACTGGCAGCATAAAGCAGTACTTTGGATTTCAATCCCTGAACAGCGCCTTTGGTCACCCTGCCAAATTCACTGGAGGGCACTGTTGCCGGAACCATCGATTTGGCCTCATCCAGCTCCTTCACGATAAAGTTAACCACATCCTGATAGGGATCCCGGCCTACCTGAAAATCGCTATCGAGTTCAAAAACATCTGTTAAAATTGGTACACCACCAAAAAGACTAATTAAATCAGCATAGCACCATGCCCTCAGGAATTTCATCTCTCCTTTTAATCGTTCTTTGACATCCTCTTCCGCTTCAACCTCTTCTATTCTATTGAAAAAAATATTGATATTTCGTATATAATCATAGCGGTTTTCCCATTTGCTGCTTAAAGCTCCCATTGCACTGGGATCAATAACACCGGAGTTATACACCCAGGTACCATAATCAAAAATAATAAAACTTTGATCGGCATAGGAACTGGACATATTCAGACTCCAATTCTCATCAATACCCCAGCGAGGCAAGGCATTGTAATTGTTCCATACATATTTTTTAACAAGATCAATATCGCTCCAAACATCCTTTTCAGAGAACGACGTTCTCGGGTCCTTATCCAGAACTTCTTCTTCACAGCCCGAGGTCGCAAAGATCAACAGGCTGAATAAGATGATTAATATATTTTTAAAACTTTTCATAATATTTTAGATTTTGTTGATTTATAAATTAAGGTTTATTCCTGCTGTGATGACGGTTTGCTGCGGATAATATTTGCCTTCCGAATTGCTCATCTCGGGATCATAGTAATCTCCACCTGTACGCTGACTTATATAGTCTAACGTCCACAGATTGGATCCCTTTATATAAACCCGTATGGAATTAAAAGTGCTATTTGACAGGAATTCAGAAGGCAGATTATATGAAAGGGTTAAATTCTTAAGTCTGACAAAAGATGCATTATATAACCAGAATTCTGACATCCTGTAATTGTAGTAATCTTCCCTTTCATAAGCCCTTGGGTATTCCGCATCTTTATTATTCTCTGTCCATCTTTTAGTAAACAGGTATTCGGGTAAGTTCGAATGGGCCCCCCGGATATGGGAAATAAAGTTTTCAGCTTTTGCTTGTCCCTGCCAGAAAGCGTTCAGCCTAAAACCTTTGTATTCCATCCCTGTATTAAATCCAAACTGTATTTTAGGTGTTTGGGAAGTATATCTTCTTACCCTGTCATCGCCGGTAATCTCCCCGTCTCCATTCACGTCCACATATTTAATATCACCGGGTTTTGTCCCTGAAAGTTTTGCTTCTGTATTGTCTACTTCTTCCTGGGTATTGAATATTCCGTCTGTTTTATAAACTACCCACGAATCCATCGGATGTCCTTCTTGTTTTCTAAATTCAGGAACATCTTTGGGTTCAGCCATATAAACTATTTCATTGTGGTTATAGGAAAAATTACCTCCCAAGTTATATCTAAAATTAGCACCAACTGTATTTTGATGTTCTAATTCTAATTCAATACCTCTATTGTCCACTTTACCCAGATTTTCATCCGGTAAAGACAATCCTGTATAATCAGGTATTTCAGCAGCGCGTGAAATCAGTATATCCCTTCTCTTTTCATAGAAATAACTGAGGCTCATGGTTAACATTTCATCAAACATGGTAGCATCGAAACCGTAATTCCAGGTTCTGGCAGATTCCCAGGTAATATTCGGATTAGGCACATTGGCCTGTACAAAAGCATTATGCCGAACAGGACTGCCTGCACCAAAAGGATACCAACTCCAAAGGCCATATTTGGTCAGGTATTGGAAACTTGGCACACGGTCATTACCCATCTTGGCCCAGGAGGCTCTAAGCTTCAAATTATCAAGCCATGAATCGGTAGCAGCCATGAAGGATTCTTCGGAAATCGTCCAACCCACAGATAGACTTGGAAATATACCAAAGCGTCCTTTTTCTGGGAAGTTGAAGGAACCATCCCGTCTTAAAGTAAAATCAAACAAATATTTTCTTTGATAATCATAACCTACTGAACCAAAATAGTTTACTCTTCCCCATTCATTTGAAGAACCATGAGATTCCATTCCGCTTGTGCTTGCTGCCCACAAGTCCACCTTCTGATCGCTTATGACATCTCTCCGGTAACCATTCAGATACTCGTAGTATCCTTCATTTTGTTCATAGGCTATAAACCCGGTAAAATTATGGTCCCCAAATGACCTTTCATAATGCAACCGAATGTTATAAAACTCTTCCCGGGTCCTTGAATTGGTTTTATCCAGATCTGAATAGGTTTGGCCTTCTGTATGTTTTCCAACGTGCTCTATATACTCCTGATCCTCCTGGTCATATGTATACACCGTCCATAGATCATGAAATAACTCGTCATCACCTATAGAGTAGTCATAAGAAGCATATCCTTCCAAATTCAGTCCTTGTGTAATCCAATCCATATTGTAATCAAAAGACAACTTCGATTCGAATTCCTTGTCATTCTCCTCATTCCAGCCGGCTTCATCGGTTACTGCAACTATCGGATTGGCTCCTACAGGACCGTAGCCGGGCAACCCATTGGGAAATTCTGCAACAAGCATGGGTTTTGCAAGCTGAACACGGTGGAATATTGATCCCGGACTCTGAGCAGATTCATGACTTCTTCTAACTCTACCCAATAAGTTAAATCCAATATTTAAGTTATCCGAAACCTGTGCATCAACATTTGACCGTATCTGGTATCTATTAAAAGACAAATCTCCACCTTTATACATTCCTCCTTTAGTAAGATAATCTCCACTCAGGAAATATTTGATATTTTCACTTCCACCCCTTGCAGAAATATTATGATGGGTTTGTGGAGCGAAATCGCGGAATGTCTCCTCATACCAGTCGGTATTGGGGTGTGTTATAGGATTTTCACCGCTTTGAAATTTTTGAAGATCATCTTCTGACCAACGTACGGTTCTTCCATAGCGTTCTGCCATTTCATTTCTATATATGGCATTCTGATAGGAACTCTGCATTTCGGGAACGCGGGTAAAAGTTGAAACTCCGGCACTTGAATTGATAGATATTTCTGCAGTTCCTTCTTGACCACTTTTGGTTTCTATAAGAATTACACCATTGGCAGCGCGGGCTCCATAGATAGCAGCAGAGGCATCCTTTAAAACACTCATACTTTCGATGTCACTTGGTGCTATATTCGAGAAACTACCTCGCGGAACCCCATCTATAACAATTAAAGGTGAATTGTTACCAAAGGTGGATTTACCCCGAACGAGCATCTCCATTGAACTTTGTCCGGGAACGCCTCCCCGGTCACTGATTTTCAGCCCCGGCATCTTACCTTGTATGGATTTCTGAAGATTATCCATAGCAGGAGCTTCATCAATTTCCTCACCACTTACATCGGAAACCGAACCTGTTAAACGGCCTTTTTCCCTGGTTCCGTAACCAACGGCCACAACCTCTTCCAATTCGGTAATGGCCTGTTCCATAGTTACATTGATCTCTTGCTGTCCCTCAATCTGAATAGTTTTCTCCTGGTAACCAACAAAAGAAAACACAAGCGTGGCATCAGCAGGAGCTTCAATGGTGTAATTCCCGTCCATGTCTGTCGTTGTTCCAATAGTAGTGCCCTGTACAACGATGTTTACTCCCGGTAAAGGCTCATCTTCTGTATTGGTAACAGTCCCGGAAATCTCAATTTCCTGTTGTAATGCATCCCGAAAAGAATTTTTAGATTGGGATGAATGTTGATCCTGATTAGCGGATGGATCATTTCCCTCAGCTGCCAAAGAGGAATTCATACACATCCCTCCAATAAAGATCAGCAGCAGTAAACTTTTGCTTAAAATTGTGATCTTCTTTTTCATAATTGAGTTAAAGTTTAAAGGTTATAAAAAATAGTTGAATTGAATTGATTTTATTTTTCTCATCCATCAACCGTTTAGCTTCCACCCCTGACGATATGTAGTACCCGGAGTGGAGGAACGTTTGATGTATTTTTCCGCTTCGCTGCAATTTGTAGCCTTCATATTTTCCGCATCCCATTCCAGCTTTTTCCGCGACTGATAAGCCACGAGGGCCAGCATGTTATTCTCTATCACCTTACCGGCATAATCAAAGTTAGAGAGGGGTTCCGGGCCGCCTTTGCAGGCATCAACCCATTCCTGATAATGGGTCATGGGACCTTCGGTAGAACGGATCGTACCTTTTTCAATTTCAGGAACCTCTTCGGTCGTCTCGCCATCATGGTACCATATCTTCCGATAGCCATAATCAGCAACGATATAGCCTTTCTCCCCTTTAATCACAACAGCTTTAAACCGGTCATTCTCCGGAATATCTTTGGGCTTTTTGCCTCCGTCGCTCCAGTGTACTTTTACCGGCGGGCGCCAGTCGTTGGCCGGATGTTCCCAGGTCGTCTTCAGCCAGAAAGGTACCGTATCGCCGCTGACCGGTGAACCGTCGGCTTCGCAGGAAGTGGGATAATCCAGTTCCAGGGCCCAGGCGGCTATATCCATCATGTGGCTGCCCATATCTCCGATCTGGCCGGCACCGAAATCCCAGAACCAGTTCCATTCCAGGCACCCCCCGTCAATGTAGCTGGGATTGAATGCGTGGTAAGGACTGGGTCCTACCCAAAGATCCCAGTGAAGGTGGTCGGGAGCAGGGTCCATATTTGTGAAATATCTTCCATGCTTTATTTCTTCACTGGGTACCCGGCTGCACCAAACCCATGCTTCCTGCGGAGTGCCGATGGCACCGCCTCTGACCAGTTCCACCACGCGGCGCACATTTGGATGGGCATGCATCTGGGTGCCCATTTGCGTGCTGAGCCGGCCCCTATTCTTTAGGTAGGTATTGCGTATCATCCGGGACTCCTCTACAGTAATGGCAATAGGTTTCTGGCAAAACACATGAAGGCCTCTGTTCATAGCCCAAATGGAAATGAAGGCATGGGACTGATCATTTGTTGCACAGTAAACCGCATCAACATCTTTTTGCTCAAGGGCTTTCCGCCAGTCAATATAGGTTTTGGCTTCGGGAAACTCCTTCGAGGCTTTTTTGAGATTTTCCTCGTTCACATCACACAGGGCAACAATGTTTTCATTCTTTAACACATCGTTGGTTATATCATTCCACCCCATACTGCCAATACCAATAGCAGCAATATTCAGCTTGTCACTGGGCGCTCTTTTACCGCTCCCGGCAAGCACGTACGAAGGAATAATGGAAAAAGCTGCAGCTGCAGTCAGACCGGTACCCAGAAATTGTCTTCTGGACATTCCATTACTTTCATCCTTTGAATTGTTAGAGTTTTTATTGTTTCTCATCATTAAA
>CAYNPZ010000047.1:8152-25058 GCA_964399175.1 uncultured Bacteroidales bacterium
GGCTTTCATAACCGCAGCCCAATTCACATCACCTTCTCTCAATGCAACTTCAAAACCGGCCCATCTCCCTTCATTGTCCGCTTTTTCACGACTGAACTCTTTTATATGGACTTTTGCAATACGTTGACCCAAAATGTTAATCCATTGTTCGGGCCATCCATACATCAGAATATTTCCACAATCAAAATAAAACTTCACATAGGGACTTGAAAACTGATCAAGATAATACCTCGCCTCAATAGGACTGAGCAGGAAGTTATTCCATACATTTTCTATCGCAATGGTAACATTTAATTGTTCTGCCAGAGGAATCACTTTTTTTATCTCTTCTATGGACCGATACCAGCATTCCTCGTAACTGGTTGTCTCATCTACTACACCGGGAACCAAAAGAATGGTATCTGCTCCGTAAGTACTGGCGTCTTCAAGTGTCACTTTCAGAGCATCCCTACCTTTTCTGCGAATCGCTGCATCAGGAGAAGATAAAGGCAAATCCCAGTGTTTTGACCCACAAACACTCGGAATCTTCAATTTGGTGGCTTCGCAGGCTTTTAACACTTCCTTTCTATCCAGATGACTTGAAACTTCAATGCCATCTAATCCCGCTTTTTTGGAAAGCTCAAACTTTTCTCTTATGGAATCACCTACATTGATAGTACCCCACATCATACCAACTTTTATATCCCTGGAAGATAATCGGTTATTAGCAGAAAACCCAAATGCAGGCGCAGTGGTAACCGCTATTGAGCCCAATGCCGTTTTTTTTACAAAATTTCTTCTATTCATAGGTAGCTCCTCCTTTTTGAAAATGCTTTATCTATTCGGGTAATTCAATAATTTTAATGTTTCTGAAGTGGATTTCTGCTCCTTCTGATTCCAGGCAGATATATCCTTTCTGCTGGGAAGATTCGCTGATGCCGTTCACAAATTTCCCGTTTACCGATAGTTTAATGGTTCCGTCTACACAAACTACATCGTAGGTATTCCATTTTCCTTTTCCTTTGCAACGGTTCTCAACCGACTTGCTGCGTTTTCCACGCGGGTTATCCGGTACCACTTCTACCCCACCAACTCCAAATAATTCCCCATGTACATATGCAATAGGCGGCTTTTCGCCATTCCGCTTATTTTGGTTCACCCAATCGAGCTCGAGCATTTGTACTTCCACACCGTCGGGGAGGCGGTTATCCCCCGGAAGAGCACTGCTCCAAACAAAAGTACCCGAATTGCCGCCTGCCTCCATGTGCTTCCATTCAATATGCAGGATAAAATTTTCATACTTCTTTTCACTGCGGATCACGCCAATGGGATCTCCGGAACAAATCAACACCTCATCATTAAGCTTCCATGTATCTGGTTCCGTGTTTACCTGGAACCAGTTTACCTCCTTACCTTCGGAAGCTTTCTCTGAAATTACCTGATTGTATTGAAGCTCCTGACCAAAAGTGGAAACTTTCTCCTGGGCAGATAAACCTTTAATTGCAAAAGCAAAAAGGATAGAAAAAATAAACCATGCTGTCTTTCTCATTTCTTTAAAATTTAATATTTTATCAGTAATTAGAAATTTTCAGTTTGAATTGGTATCAAAAAACCTATACCATGTTAATTTGGATGGTCTGTAAAATCATCCCTCATGGAATAGTTATATTATCTAAATATCAGAGACATGCTGCACCTGCCACCTTCTTTACTGTTTTCCCAAAAATAAAAAACTTTAAAAAATCCTAACATATTTTTGTATCTTTTTAAACAGCACTTTTTGATCTACTCCCATCTCCGAAAGGATCTGGCTGTCAAAATCCGATTGCAGGGAGGCAAAGCGGAAAATATTTCCCCGCTCCCGTTTCAGCACAAAAACTACCGAACCGCTGTACAAGTTGCAGTAACCATCGAAGAGGACGATTGGTTTGTAGGTTGATAAGGGCATCCAATCAAAGATTTATAAGTTTAATTTTAATTATTTTTAGCCAAAAAAATATTACAAAACTTGTATAAAAGCAATTACATTCATATTAATAAATTTAAATGTGTACATTATGGATAGAAGAAATTTTATCAGGAAGTCTGCTCTTGTAAGCGCCGGACTGGCTCTGGGCAGTAATGCTTTGGGTGAGCCAATTCATAAATCGGATAACAGCAAAGCGAAGATCGTTGCTGCAATACCTCTGCCTATTCAGGTTGTCATAGATGATGTTGGATGGTGGTCGGGAGAGGACGGGAGTGAATGGGAGGAACCCTATCGTACCGGCATAAACCGCAATCATGTGCCCGATGACTACAGAGCTATTGTTCGTCTGGGCAGGGAGTTGAACATACGACCACAGGCGGCGATGATTTTATGTGAATGGGACAAAGAGAATGTTTTGCGCAAAGTGCCTACCAGTACGTGGATGGGATCAAACTGGGATAATTCCAAATGGGTGGGTCCCTGGCTCGAAGAAGCCGCGGATATTATACGGAACAACAAGGATCACTTTGAGCTAACCCTTCACGGTATCGGTCATGAATATTGGAAAGGGGATACATTCACAAGAGCTGAATGGGCTAACAATGAGGGCATAATGCGGCCTTTGGATAAGGTTAAGAAACACCTGGAATTTTTTGGAGTGCTTTTGCGGCAGCATAATCTGGGGCCTCTTCCCACTTCCTTTGTTCCCACTGCCTTCAGGCATGGTTTTGGACCCACCGGCAGCCATGATATAAGCATGGCTGAAGTCCTGGCCAATCATGGGTTTAAATACATTAATACGCCGTTCAGCAGCATGCTGAATGCCCAAGCTACCCAATACGGGAAATTCGGATTTGACGCTAGGGTGATCACCGTGGACCGGGCCCGGGATATACTGTCATGGGACACAATTGGCAAAGGACCGGGAGGCGAGGTACACGGAGCTACCTGCGGAATGCACTGGCCGAATATCCTGCATCCGGATCCCAATCGCAATTTCGAGATTGTGGACAAATGGATCAAATTCCTGAAACCCTATAGCAACAGGCTTGATACTATGCTGGCGGCAAATTCACTGGAATTTCGCCATCAACTTGTACAACACGCCTCTACCAAGCCAAAAGTCAACGGAAACACAATCATACTGGATTTCAGAAATGTTGATAAAATACCGGGAAAATTGGGAAAGAATACCTTGACCCTGAAAATTAAAAGTCTTCAGAAAATGTCATTTAAAGCCAACGGCATTAAGATAATTGATAAAAGCATCGTGGAGCATGAAGATACTCAACTTTATACACTTCAGCTTGATAGGATGCCCCGGAAAAAAGAAGCCCGGATAGATGCAGTGCGCACCGCACATTAAAAATTATGGTTCATGGGATAATTTAAGCTACATACACTTATTTTTTAAACAATTATACCAAAATCTGAAAGTAGATCCTGAAAATATCCTATCAACTATTCTTCCATATAAACCTCAAGCAGTTTGACAGATGGGTGGGGTTCATAAATCAAGTGTTCTATAACTGCGGGGATGAGAATCGTCTCTCCTTTCTCAATAACTACAGAGTTCTCTTCATTATAAGTAATCTCAACCTTGCCGTCCATGCACATATATACTACAAAGGAATCCAAACCAATGAGATCTCGCTGTCGCGGTTTGTCCAGTTCAAGGATATTCGTAGTAAAGTAATTGCACTGAACGAGGGTGGAAGCCTCATTCTTTTGCAGTTCATAATGCGTTTTATAATCACCGTAATATTTATAATCAATGGCATCCTGGGCCTCATCGGTATGGAGCTGGCGTGGCATGCCATCCTTATCCACCCGGTTCCAGTCGAAAATTCGATAGGTTATATCAGAGGTCTGCTGGATCTCAGCCAGCAGTATTCCTGCTCCAATGGCATGAACCCGGCCGGCAGGAAGAAAGAAAACATCACCGGCCTGGACCTTCTCATGGTTAAGAATTTCAGGCAAAGTATTGTTATTCAAATGCCTGAGATAAGTTTCCTTATCCATCTCCCGGTTAAATCCGGATATAAGCTCCGCTCCCTCTTCTGCAGCTATCACATACCACATCTCGGTTTTACCATTGCTGTTGTGCCTGGCAAGGGCCAGTTCATCATCGGGGTGTACCTGAATGGACAATACGTCGTTGGCATCAATGAATTTAAATAGCAAAGGAAACTTCTGGCCATAGGTATCAAAAATCTTCTCTCCCACCAAATCTCCCATATACACCTCAATCAACTCCGGGAGGCTGTTGCCGGCAAGAAAACCGTTCTTCACAACGGAATAATTGTCCTTTACGGCAGATACCTCCCAGCTTTCCCCAATCTTCCGATCGGTTGGGATGTCCTTGTTCAACTCCGTCCGTAAACGCTGATCGCCCCATATCACTTCTTTGAACACAGGTTTGAATTTTAACGGATACAATTCTCTCATAAGCATTTTTTCAGTTAACAATATGATAAAGAAAAGGTTTCACAATCCATCAGAATATCTTTGAGCGACCGAAAATGGGTTTTCTTTTGATCCATCTGCCTCCGGTAAAATCAGGAAAATTCACCGGCTGACTTCCAAGTGAGATGGACTTCTCTGATAACGGGGTGATCGAGCTCCATGCAGCTGCATCGTACACATCCATAGGTGGATGGACATTTTGTTTGACGCATTCCACAAAGGTCCGGTCGGTGAAATAATCGATTCCCCCGTGTCCGGCATTTCTTGCCTCTTCGGCATACTTTTTCCAAAGGGGGTGGTCGTATTTTTTCATCCAGGCATCGTAGGCCTCACCAGTTTCCCATTGATGGGGCTTGGATTTGCCTTCAATATATATTCTCCGGCCCTCATACTGCCCGTTCCATATTCCTTCTGTACCATGTAATGTAAAACCCCAGGAATATGGCCGGGGCAGATTGGTATCATGGCTGATGATGATGGTTTCTCCATTAGCCGTTTTAATAACCGTAGTTACGATATCCCCCAGCTTCCATTCGAGTTTGGCATTCGGATGATCCGGACCACCTTCGGGATGGTCAACGATATAATCGTGCAATCCTTCCGATTTTGTGGCAACAGAAGTAAGGTATTCAAAACGGTTACCTGTATTAATATTGAACCACTTTGCCACAGGACCTACGCCATGGGTAGGATACAGATCGGCATTCCTTTTCAGGGAATGCTGCGTCCTCCAGCTTGCTTCTCCCTGAGAACCTTTCCCAAATTCAACGCCATCAAATTTCACACCCCTCAGATCATGCTGATATCCACATGTCGCATGAACCGGGGTTCCAAAAAGATTATCACGCAGCATCTGCAGCACGGCCAATACTTCACGGGCATAATTTACATTCTCCAGGAACATCAGATGTGTTCCGGTTTCTTCATGGGTATGTACCAGATCCCAGCAACCGTCAAGCGTGGTAGCTGCGGGAACCTCTATACCGACATATTTCTTTGCTTTCATGGCATCCACTGACATGGGAGAATGCCATACCCAGGGGGTAGCGATCAGAACCCCGTCAATATCTTCCCGTTCCAGAAGCTTCCTATAGGAATAGTTGTTTTCGGTATAGGTGTCTGCTTCCTCATAGCCATGATTGCGCAATATCTTTTGGGCTCTGGCTATGGCATCGGGATCAAGGTCGCAGATAGCAGGAACTTTAACATCCTTTCTCTGGGTGATAAGGTCCAGGTGAGACCTACCCCTCCCCCCTACTCCGATAAATCCTATAGACACCTTATCCTGGTTGGCTGAAAGACTTTTGTCGTAAAGAGAACCCGGGGTCAGGGCCAGGCCCATGCCGGCTGCAGTTGTTGTTTTGAGGAAATTTCGACGGTTCAGTTTGTTTGTCATGGCGTTTGTATTTAAGTTAGTAATGATTGTATAACGATTTGTATTATAACCAAATGAAAATCATTCCTTCCGGTATGATTTCCCGTTGTTAATGTATTGATTAATCTTCCCGTCATAAGCTTCCATCAGAAAAGCCATAAAACGGTTTTCCACAGAAAAGACAATCCCATCCATCCGTCTTATCGGAAGAATTTTCGGGGTTGTACCTGTAAGGAACGCGGCATCATAGTTGTTCAGCTCATCCTGGTGAACGCTTCGGAGCCGGAGATCCAGATGATGCTCACGGCATATTTCCAGTATCTTGCCGCGCGCTATACCCTGAAGCACCATTTCATCAGGAGGAGTAACCAGTGTATTTTCCGAAATAAAGAACACATTGGAACGGCTGCCCTCAGTTACATAGCCGTCTCCATCGACAAGTATGGCTTCATAAACGGATGATTCACTTATTTTTCTGTCGGCTGTCAACCGGGCTTCCGTATTAAGCATTTTGACATTGGGATCGTTTCGAACTGCCGTGCAAAGAGTAGTATCCACTCCCTCCTTATATTGATGTGGCTCCGGCGGACCATAATGGTTATAATAAAGCCAGAGGTTGTATTCCTGACTCTGCGGATAACGGTAAAAATTAACCACAAACTTAATCTTTCCCTCCCTGATCGGGTTGTTTGAAATTAACTTTCCTACCTGTTCCTTTAGGTCCCGTTCATTTTCCTTTATGACCAATTGTTCGAGTTCCAGAGAGTGATAAAGCCGCCGGATGTGGTCTTCCAAAAAAATGGCAATACCATCCTTCACCCTTACAATTTCGTATACAGACAACCCCTCTGAGCCAGTCCTGGTATCGAGGCGATCTTCAGAGTCCAGTATGTTGTTCAGCAGATAGTATTTACCAACCCTTTGGGACATGCATATAAAAATTTCATTCCTGACAAATGTACAATATAGTTCTTAAAAGAATAAAGCAATTGATAGTTTTATCCATTGTCCTGTTAAACATTCCCATAAATCAGGAAAATACAGTAACAGCCGGCAGGTTCTTCAGGATTACTTTCAGAATTAAAACTCCCGATAGCGGACATTATCTTTAAGATTTAGCTCCATGTTCGCAATCGTACGGCGGATGTAACGATACCGAACAATTCCCACAGGATAAAAGCCCCTTTAAAACCTGGAATACAGGCATAAAAAAACTGGCACATTAATTGATAAAAGAAACGATAAATCAATGGCAACATGATTACATTACAAAGGCTTCATAAATCCTGTACAACAGGCAGGAACAGCCTACATGTCCTAAGGGGCATTGATCTGAAGATTGAAGGATTGTCTGAAGAAGATAAGATTAAAGATCCAACACGAAGAGAAAAAACAGAACAGTCATGATAGCACTTATTTTGATAACCATAGCATTAATCATTAGTTTCATACAGTCGCTTTTCTAATGGATTATTCCAACAGGTTGTATTCGTTTTTTATTCAACCCAAAATCCTAAAAAAAAACAGGAAACTCTGCATGTCTTGTGGCTGGCAGAGTTTCCGTTATATTGTATGAAATGTATTTTATCAGAAAGTATAACGTATGGATAAGGCACCGCCGTAGCCCCAGAATCCCGGATAACCGGTAAAATTTAACTGAGGCTTGTAATCCGCACTGAAGGTTATGGGAATCTCCTGTATCTTATATTCAAGCCCAATGACGCCGTCTATTCCAATCACTACAAATTCTCCCCTTCGTTCCAGCTGAGGATAATCATTATTCCAGTTTCCCAGGTGAGCGCCGGCTCCGTAATACCAGTTCAGCCCTTCCGTATCAAAAGCGCGGGCATGCCTCTCATACAAACCGGTAAGATTCATCCCCCACCTGCCAAATGATAATATTCCTTCAAGAGCGGTATCTTCCTTGATAAAATGTTTAACCGTTAATCCCGAAACAAAGGTTCCTCTTACTCCGATTGCCGTATTGTAATCCTGGCCATAAACCGTATAGCCGACCAGCGCAAGCAATACAATAATAAATAATCTCTTCATAGAAATTCATTTATAAAGTTTGACAATTCAATTAAACTCCAGCCATTATAAGCATGATCCAAATATATATGAAATTTCTCAATGAATCATTGAATCGTTGTTAAGAATTGCAACAATCTAACATTCCATTGGTTTGGTTAATCTCCATAACAAAGGATGCTTCCTGATGCCTGGTTGAAATCATCTTCCGGATTAAGTTAAAGTTATTATATTTGGGACAAATAATAAAGTAATAAAGCTTTATGAAACATATAAATACCGTCCTCCTGATTTTTCTCTTATTTCTTATTTCCTGCGGGTCCAGACCCGGCGATGAAAATAGTGATGTTGTTGAAGTAGCCACGCTTCGGGGACCTTCTGCAATCAGTATGATCCATATGATAGACAGCCTACGGGAAATAGAGAATAAAAAAGTAAATTTTCAGATTAAGAACGAACCCCTGCAAATCCGGCCATTGTTGTTCCAGGAGAAAGTGGAGTTTGCCGTGGTACCCACCAATATGGCTTCTATTTTATACAACAAAGGAGTTAATTACAAGCTCGCTGCTGTTCCTGTTTGGGGTACGCTTTATCTTTTTGGCGAGCGAGGGGAAATAGAGTCATGGAGTGACCTGAAAGGGGAAAAAATTCATCTGATGGCCAAGGGCATGACCCCCGATGTGATGTTCCGCTATTTATTGAAAAAAAACGGTATTGATCCCCAAAAAGATGTAACGCTGGATTACTCATTCCCTACACACATTGAACTGGCCAACGCAGTAGCATCAGGTAAGGCGGAATTGGGTGTTATTTCAGAACCTCTCGTAAGCATGGTGATCAGCAAGAACAATCAGGTTGAACCAGTGCTAAGCTTAAACAAAGAATGGAAAAGGCAAACCGGCATAGAAATCCCCCAGACCGCCCTTCTGGTGCATAAGAATTTCGCCGCCGAAAATAAGCAATGGATCGATCAATTCCTTAAAAAATATGCTCAATCGGTTGGTTGGATTAACAACAACCCCAAAAACGGAGCCCGTTTGATTGTCAAAAACAAAATACTTGAAAACGAAAAAGTGGCCTACCAGTCTATTCCAAGGTGTAATATGAATTTCAGATATGCCTATGACATTAAAGACCTGGTTGCCGATTACCTGGATATCTTTCAAAATATGAATCCCGACATCATTGGAGGTAAATTACCGGATGAAAATTTCTATTACAAAAAATAAAATCATCACACTCCTATCAGTCCTTTTTCTTATAGGCTTATGGAAAGCCGGTTCAATAATCGTCGCCTCCGAACTGATACTCCCTTCTCCTGAACAAACGGCCATTGCCGTGGGAAAGCTTTTTATCCGCGAAGAATTTATAACTATTGTGGGGGCAACCATTCTCAGGGGACTGATCGGATTTTTCATTTCCTTCCTGCTTGCACTGATCCTGGGGACAACTGCAGGCATCAATGACAGCTTTTATGCCTTTCTAAATCCCATTTTGGTGACCATACGCTCGACACCCGTTATTTCCTTTATTCTTCTGGCCCTGATATGGTTTGATGTCAGCCAGGTGCCGGTATTCATTGCTCTGCTCACCATGTTTCCCTTCATATGCACCAACATTATCGATGGAATCAGGAACGTCAACCCCAAATTATTGGTGCTGGCAAAAGTCTACCGGGTAAAAACCAGGAACATCATACGTGATATCTATCTCCCAGCAATATCGCCTTTCATCTTCAGCGGAATCTCCAGTGCAATGGGTTTCGGATGGCGGGCCATCATCATAGGAGAGGTTTTGAGCCAACCCCGATACGGGATCGGAACCTTTATGCAGAATGCCCAAACCTATTTGTTGGTGGATAAGGTGATTGCCTGGACCATTATAGCCATTCTGCTGAGTTAT
The DNA here is from genome assembly GCA_964399175.1 of uncultured Bacteroidales bacterium. Classification (GTDB taxonomy): domain Bacteria; phylum Bacteroidota; class Bacteroidia; order Bacteroidales; family UBA12077; genus JAGXLC01. The sequence goes on from CAYNPZ010000047.1 coordinate 17,875, forward strand.
CTCTTTGATCATCTGATCCGGTCCGTGGAAAAGAAAACAGTAGTTTGGAAATAAAACTTTATCCGAATCATGAGCATTCAGCTAAACAACATAACCAAATCCTTCAATATTGTAGAGATATATAAAGATTTCACCCTGAAACTTCCGGATCACAAGATAAGCTGTATTCTTGGCCCTTCCGGTTGCGGCAAAACCTCATTACTGAATATGATAGCGGGCATTGGTCAGCAGGATTCAGGTACTATTTCAGGATTAGAAAATAAGATTATCTCCTTTATCTTCCAGGAGCCCCGCCTCCTACCCTGGAAAACAGTAAGAGCCAACCTGGAATTTGTTCTCAAGGACATAAATACAGGGGATAAAGATGAAATCATTGAAAGAAACCTACATATTGTTGGTCTTCAGAATTTTTCAGATTTTTACCCGGGACAACTCAGCGGCGGAATGAAACAAAGGGTGGCCATTGCAAGGGCGTTCTGTTATCCCTCTAACCTGATCCTGATGGATGAACCCTTAAAAACCCTGGATCCCAAACTCAAATGGAGCCTGATGAAAACCTTTCTTAATTTATGGAAAGAAGACAAGCGATCTGTAATCTTTGTCACTCACGACGTAGATGAAGCGCTCTTCCTTGGCGAAGATATATATGTATTCAGCAGACCACCCGTAAGAATAAAGAAACGGTATATCAATCCGCTGGATGAAAAGGAAAAAGACATGACAAATATGGAATTTTTCAGGCAAAAAAATAAAATTATGGAAAATCTGGATTAACCAGATCGTTCTCCTTCAGGGTTACGTTGAAATCCTTTTTTCCCAAACCGGGAGCAGCAATTTCCACTACGCATTCCTTGTCATTCACCCTTACATTCACTGCCAGGATGGTAGTTCCTACAAGATTTTCAGGCCCATTCTCACGGCTTACCTTTTTTCTTTATCAAATTGCTGAAATATTCAGGTATATTCCTTATATCATACAATATGGGTCTCATTTACAACACCTCCTTTTAATTCAACTGATTTATCATTCGCCATAATGAATTAAAAATGAAAAAATGGATTTTAAGGAAACACACATACTCGCTAAAATCCATTTTTTCATCTCAATTCACTGGCATTATTCAATCTCTATCTTCTTACCCTGTTCTTTTTCTTCCTCAACTTCTGTCTTGGGTAACTCAATATAGAGCACGCCATTATCATGTTTGGCCTTAATGTTTTCGGCATCTACATTTGAAGGCAGATTGAACGACCGTGTGAAACTTGTATAGCTAAATTCCCTGCGCTTATAATCTCCTTTTTCGTCTTCATTGCTTCTTTCTTTCTCGGAAGAAACGGTTAATACACCATCATCCACCGATACATTGAAATCTTCCTTGTTCAATCCCGGTGCACCTACTTCAATGGTATAGCTGTTTTCATTTTCTACTACGTTTACAGCCGGCATATCAACGCCTCTTCTTGAACCAAAAACGCCGGGAAAATCGCTTTCAAATAAGTCATCCAATAATCCTGTTAAACTGTTTGTTCTATTACTTGGTAACATATTGCAACCTCCTTTCTTTTTTATGTTTCCATTATCAATGCCCCAAGCACTGTACCAAAACCATTGTTATGACATTATGTCATTAAAGTATTTCCTTAGTATGCCAATATTGCAGCTTCAGGCAATTAAACAAGTCGCTATATCATGAAAAAAGCCTCTCGTTTGCACGAGAGGCTTTTTATCAATCTAAATATATTTTTGTATATCCTATTTCTGTTTGCTTTGTTTTTCTTCGCCGGTACCGGGAACCTTCGTTACATCCAGCAATTCAACTTCAAAAATCAGTGCTTCGTTGGGTTCAATTTTACCTCCGGAACGTACACGAGTCCCATAAGCCAGATCAGTGGGAATAAATAATTTATATTTAGCACCCTCTTCCATTAACTGTAAACCTTCAGTCCATCCGGGAATCACTCCGTTTACAGGGAAACTGGCTGGTTCATCGCGATCAACGGAGCTGTCAAAAGTCTCTCCGTCAATGGTTTTACCAATATAATGTACCTTTACCGTATCATTGGCGTCGGGGGTAATGCCGGAACCTTCTTCTATCACCTGGTATTGCAAACCGCTTTCTGTTACATTTACATCTTCATTTTTTTTGTTTTCAGCAAGAAATTCCTGTCCTTCCTTCAGATTTTTCTGATTCCTTCTCTGAGACAGTCCCTTAAGATACGTACGAATTCGATTTCTTCTTTCTGCTTCGTTCATGCTCAATGTTTCCTGCTCGAATGCCTCACGCATGCCCTTAACAAATGCCTGATAATTGATCTCTTCAAGACCATTTCTGTCTTTCAGGCTTTTTGCAACATCTGCTCCAAGAGCATAACTAACGGTATCCAGTTCAGATTCCATTCTGGTATTGCTTCCTAAATTTGCATTTTTTCCACAAGCACCAATAAAGACCACCAAAACTGATAAAACTAATAAATTTCTTAAATTCATATACTTACTTTTTTTAATTTCATTATACATCAGCGAGCTAATTTAAAATAAATAATCCGGTTTTGGTTAAATTTTAAACAATAAAATTAAATGGGCTTTAGGGCTCGTATCATCTGATGTTTGCCGGGCGGGCCTTCAGACAATTCCACTTTAAATCCGGTACGTTTCAGTCTTCTCTTTATCTCTCCCTTGGCACAGTATGTAACCAGGATACCGCCGCGTTCCATCGTATGGTATAATCTGTTGAAATTCTCTTCTTCCCACATTTCAGGCTGTTTTTCAGGAGCAAATGCATCAAAATAGACGACATGATACTTTCTTTCGGGAATAAACCGGTTAAAGTCCTTAAGCATTTTTTGCAGGGTAAAATAGGGACTTATTGCATGTTTCTTATCCCAGGGGAGATTATGTAATCCCAGGAACAATTGGTGATCCTTAACCTGCAGTAAACGAGTAAAGTTTAGTTTGTGAATCAAAGACATATCTAAAGGGAACAATTCAATCGCATCATAATGTGTTGTTTTTTGCTCCGTCTTGCTTGTCAGACAGGTTAGCAAAGCATTCAAACCCGTGCCGAATCCAACTTCAAGCACGGATATATCATTTCCTTCCATGGCTTCCCACCCATGTCTTATAAACACATGTTTTGATTCCTGAATGGCTCCGTATTTTGAATGATAGTATTCATCCATTTCATTGAGATACAAAGTATGAGAACCATCTTCAGTAAGGATGAGCTGCGCTTTAGGGTTCATCTTAAATTTTTTACTTCCTGTTGCTTTATTGTAACTTCAAAAATAGTAAATTACAGTAAACATGCAGATTTTTTCTTAATCCATTTGATATTTATTAAATTTTTTAAATATTGCAGACCAGTACCCACTAGTTGGATTTGTTATGGAGCCTGATTTTATAAAAATAGAAGAAAAATCAAATATCCCTAAATATAAGCAATTAATTCAATCGGTATATCATGCCATTGAAAGCAAAGCCTTAAAAAAAGGCGATAAAATTCCCTCCATCAATTCAATCAGCAAAGAGCTCGCTCTTTCCAGAGATACCGTTCTTACCGCTTTCAACGAACTCAGGGCAAGAGGAATCATAGCCTCCACCCCTGGTAAAGGCTATTATGTAAACAGCACGGAATTTGAAAGGGAACAAAAAATCTTCCTGCTGTTCGACGAACTCAATCCTTTTAAAGAGACCCTCTATAATTCGTTTCTGGAAGCAGTGAAGGATAAGGGTTCAGTGGACATTTACTTCCACTATTTCAATCTGCGGGTTTTCCGAAACCTTATCCAGGAAAACCTTAACAAGTACACCACTTATATCATCATGCCGGTATTTTTTAAAGGCATCAAACCCATAGTGCAACAAATCGAAAATGCCCGAATTTATTTGCTCGATCAACTCAACCCGGAGCTTGCTGATAGTTATCCCGGTATTTACCAGAATTTCGAGAAAGATGTTTACCATGCCCTGATTTCCGGTCTAAACCTACTGAAAAAATACAATAAGCTCATCATGGTACACCCCGGAGGTAAAGAGCCTCAGGGTCAGTTAAAGGGTTTTAAAAAATTTTGCGGGGAAAAGCATTTCTCATATGAAATAATACCCAGTTTAAAAGACAAAAGCATTAAGGAAGGAGAAGTGTATATCGTCCCTGATGATATGGATCTTGTCCGGCTGGTTAAGGAATCAAAAAGAAAGCATCTCAGGCTGGGCCGTGATATGGGAATCATATCGTATAACGACACGCCATTAAAGGAGGTAGTGGCAGAGGGGATCACCACCATATCCACCGATTTTCAATATATGGGAAAGGCCCTGGCTGACATGGTGCTGAATAAAAAGAAAACCCAGATAGAAAATCCTTCATCATTAATAATTCGAAATTCATTATAACCCTTAAAAATTTTATATTTATGAAAAAAAATATCATTAGTTACACCATCGCAGTCGCACTCCTCATTTTTGCGGGGTGCGGACAGAAATCACAAAAATCAGAGGAGCAAGACAGTATGAAGCAAAGTGAACAAAAGATCAAAGCTTTTACGCTTACGAACAAAAACGGTTGTGAGGCAAAAATCACCAACTTTGGAGGCAAGGTAATGACCTTGAAAGTACCTGATAAAAACGGCAACATTGGCGATGTGGTGCTCGGTTATGAAACTGCTGAAGAATATGTGGAGGGTAATCCTTTTTTTGGTGCACTAGTAGGGAGGTATGGCAACAGGATAGGCGAGGCGAGCTTTACTTTGGATGGTACAACCTACGAATTGCCGCAAAATGACGGAGACAACCATCTTCATGGTGGGCCGGAAGGGTTCCATAATGTTATCTGGAATGCCGAAAAAATAACCCAAAACGGGAATGAGGCGCTCAAACTCAATTATGTGAGCGAAGACGGTGAAATGGGCTATCCTGGAAAACTGGATGTAACCGTAATCTATACCTTAACCCAGGAGAATGAACTTAAGATCGAATATGAAGCAACCACCAGCAAAACAACCGTGCTCAATCTGACACACCACTCATTTTTCAACCTGAATGACGCGGGAGAAAGCAAAATTTTGGATCATGAACTTACGATCAATGGAGATTTCTTCACGCCAGTAAGTAAGGAATTAATTCCCACCGGGGAAATACGGCCTGTAGAAAACACCCCTATGGATTTCACCGAGGCAAAAGCCATGGGTGACGGTATTAATAGCGATTATCAGCAAATCCAGTATGGCAATGGCTTCGATCACAACTGGGTCCTTAATAAACCCGAACGCGGAAAACTCACTCTTGCTGCCACTGTATATGAAACTAGCACCGGAAGAAAAATGGAAGTATATACAACAGAACCGGGAATGCAGTTTTATGCAGGTAACTTCCTGGATGGAACCGATGTGGGGAAAAACGATATAGCTTATGAACAGCGAACCGGTTTCTGCCTGGAAACCCAACATTTCCCGGATTCTCCAAATCAAACCCATTTTCTGTCACCGGTTTTGAAACCAGGAGAAACGTATACCCAAACAACCATATATAAATTTTCGACCGGAAAATGAATGTGTAAAAAAAACGAAATGCTATGATAAAAGATGAGATCCATGAAAAATTCACGGAGCAATTCGGTGAAAAGCCCGATATGTTCAGTGCCCCCGGAAGAATCAACCTGATAGGTGAACATACCGATTACAACGAGGGATTTGTTCTTCCGGCAGCCATCAATAAAAGAATATATTTTGCAATAAAAAAGAATGATTCCGGACAATGCAGGTTGTATGCTAATGATATAGGTGAAGAATACACCTTTTCAACAAACCAGAAAAAGCCTGTAGACAAGAACTGGGTAAACTATCCCCTGGGTGTCATCAGGGAAATGATGAACATCAAGGAATTTGAACTAACAGGGTTTGACTGTGTTTTTGGTGGAGATCTGCCCCTTGGGGCAGGGCTCAGTTCGTCCGCAGCATTGGAAACCGGTTTTGCCCATGCCATCAACCAGATTTTCGATGTCGGTGTGAATCCTGATCAGATCATGCACCTGAGCCAAAAAGCCGAACACAATTTTGCAGGCATGCAATGCGGCATAATGGATCAGTTTGCAGCCGTTCACGGTAAAAAAGAACACGTGGTCAGGCTTGACTGCAGAAGTCTGGACAGTGATTATTATCCACTTCAATTTCAAGATTATCAGTTAATTCTTTGTAACTCCAACGTACAACATGAACTGGCATCCTCAGAATATAACATAAGAAGAAAGCAATGCGAAGAAGGGGTCAAGATCGTCAGACAAACCTATCCGAATGTAAAAAATCTGAGGGACGTGACTTTTGAAATGCTGGAGGAATATCAGGACCAGATGAACGAAGAGGTTTTCAACAGATGCCTTTATGTACTGCAGGAAAATGAGCGGGTACACGACACCTGTGAAAAGCTTCAGCACAATGATGTAAATGCCATTGGGCAGAATCTTTACCTCTCACACAAAGGTCTTTCGGAAATGTATGAAGTAAGCTGTGATGAAACCGATTACCTTGTAGCTCTGACCAAAAATATGGAAAAGGTTCTTGGAGCACGCATGATGGGCGGTGGCTTTGGCGGATCTACAATCAATCTGGTTCAGATTGACTCCCGGGAAGAATTTGAAGAGAGGCTTGCAAAAGCATATTATGACAGATTCAGCATACAGCCAGATTTCTTCGAAGTGGAAACAGATGATGGAATAAAAAGTCATTAAGATGTCAAAATTCAATGTGAGCGAACACAGCCACCGCAGATATAATATGCTCACCGGTGAATGGGTTCAGGTATCACCGCACCGGACCAAACGCCCATGGCAGGGCAAGCAGGAACAGCAATCAGAGGAGCAAAGACCGCAATACGATGAGAATTGCTATTTGTGCCCGGGAAACTCCAGGGCCGGAGGAAGGCAAAATCCGGATTATACCAGTACTTTTGTCTTTACCAATGATTTCTCTGCCCTGGAAAATAATATACCGGAAGGAAAATATGAAAAAGAGGGGCTCCTGTTGGCCAAAAGCGAGAAGGGAATATGCCGGGTGGTATGTTTTTCTCCCCGCCACGACCTCACTCTGGCAGAATTTAGTGAAGAACAGCTACTTAATGTCATCGAGCAATGGAGGAAAGAGTATCAGTGGCTTGTTGAGAAAGACTATATCAATTACGTGCAAATTTTCGA
>CAYNPZ010000048.1:0-1908 GCA_964399175.1 uncultured Bacteroidales bacterium
TAGTTATTTATTTTTACAGACTTACGACATGACTGGCGTCTTCAGTGAGGGTTTCCGTGAGTACTTCACCGGTTTTTCCCACTTCCACACCAATCTGTTCCATTTGTTCCGTAACGCCATATTGCTCCGTGAGGAACTGCGAAGTCTTAACATTAAGGCCTTTGTCAATCAGTGAGGCAAGTTTGTCCTGAAACTGATCATAATCAGCCATTATCATGAGAAACAGGCTGAAATTTTTACTTTTGTTATCACCTTTAAGCAGAGCATTATGGAAAAGTATGATGTGATAATAGCAGGAGCCGGGGCTTCGGGGTTGATTGCCGCTTCAAGGGCAGCCGAACTGGGGGCCAATGTGTTGCTGCTGGAAAAGATGGAGAGGCCCGGACGAAAGCTTTTAATCACGGGGAAAGGTAGATGCAATATTACAAACAGTGCATCCCAGGCTGAATATTTTAAAAGGATACATCCACAGAGCAGGTTTCTTAAGCATGCTTTTTCACACTTCTTTTCGGATGATATCATAAAGCTCCTTAATGATTGCGGAGTGGAAACCACAGAGGAACGCGGTGGAAGAGTATTTCCCGCCGGCAATCGATCGGCGGAGGTAGTGAATGCCCTTATTGAGAAGACCAAATCCTATGGAGCAGATTTCCGTTTTGGTTGTCGCGTAAACCGTTTGCTGAGCGAAAATAACCGGATAACAGGAGTGGAGATACTAAGGGATCAACAGTTGGAGCAAGTGGCTGGCAAAAGCGTAATTCTTAGTACGGGCGGTCAATCCTATCCTGTCACCGGCTCGGAAGGCGATGGATATAAGCTTGCCGGGGCATTGGGACATTCTGTAACTCCTATACGTCCGGCTTTGGTACCTTTGATTGTAAAAGAAGAAATTGACGAAAGATTGCAGGATCTGACCCTGAAAAATGTCAGTGCGGTTCTGTGGGTCAATGGAAAGAAACAGGCCGAACAGTTTGGCGAGATGTTCTTTACTTCATACGGACTATCAGGCCCCACCATTCTTACGCTGAGCCGCTATGCCGTGGATGAAGTGAAGCAAGGCAATACGGTACAGATATCCATTGATCTGAAGCCTGCCCTGGATGAGAAAAAGCTTGACAACCGGCTTTTACGCGACCTGAATGAAAACGGTAAAAAACAAATGGTGAACGTCTTCAAAAAATGGCTTCCCTCCGACCTGATTCCTCTCTTTCTGGCAGAAACCGGTATAGAATCCACCCGGGAGGCGAGCCAGGTTACCAACAAAGAAAGGCGAAAAATTAAGATGTTGATGAAATCCCTTACTTTCACAGTAAAAGGACCCCGACCGTTTAAAGAGGCCATCATCACAGCCGGCGGCATACCGACCACTGAGATCGATTCGAAAACCATGGAATCCAAATTGATAAAAAACCTGTATTTCGCAGGAGAAGTGATTGACCTGCACGCCGAGACAGGGGGTTTCAACCTTCAGATTGCCTGGTCAACCGGATGGCTGGCAGGGGAGTCGGCGGCAAACGGAGACATGATTGATAAATAAAAATAATCATAAATTGTCCTAGGAGATTTGTTGTCATTTATTGTAATTTAATAGTCATTAAGTGGTCATTGGCTGTATTCTTAGATATGCCTCAGCTAACGATTCATTCCGGCCGTAATGGTAGTGAAGAGCCGCCTGCCCCGCTGGCTGAAGCGAGAGAATCCAGGGCTTTGGATGATCATCAGGATTTAGTTGGCTCAATGCGAAGAGCGAATAGGTTTCGTGTCGTCGTACAGTTGTGCTCTGCGCTCAAAGCTCTATGCACTGAGCTCTCGCCCTACGCTCTGCGCTCCACGCACTAAGCTCTTGTCAAACAGCATGTCTCTAAACAACTCACTTCCACTCGTCTTCCTGTCTTCTCATTTTCCCGT
>CAYNPZ010000048.1:2008-4322 GCA_964399175.1 uncultured Bacteroidales bacterium
ACCCGAGACCCGAAACGGATTTGCTCTTTGCCCTATGCTCTGCGCTCTAAGCTCCAGGCCCGTGGCTCATTCCATCTTCAGCACCTTTGCCCCGCGGATCTTGCTCTTTTTGATTTCCATCAGCGCCTCGTTTGCCTTTTCAAGAGGGTAATCCACATAATCGGGTTTAATGGGAATCCGGGCAGCCAGTTCCAGGAGTTCGCTTACATCCCTGCGTTCTACATTGGCTACGCTCTTAATTTCTTTCTCCAGCCACAGATGACTGGGATAGTTAATATTCTGCAGATAGTCGATGTCCACGTTTTCCTTGCGAATGGCATTGATCACCAGGCGACCACCGGCATCAAGTCTTTTCATTGCCTCAACCACCGGTTTCCACACGGGTGTGGTATCGATGATGGCATCAATTTTCCTGGGAGGTTTGTCTACCGTATCACCGGCCCAGGCAGCCCCAAGCGATTTGGCAAACTTTCTTTCATCCGGATTCCTGGCAAACACATAAACAGGCGATTTCGGAAACTGATGTTTGGCCATCTTAAGCACCAGATGGCCGGAAGCGCCAAAACCGGTAAGACCGAGAATATGACCGTTTTTCAGATTGGTCAATCTCAGCGATCGATAACCGATGGCACCTGCACAAAGAAGGGGCGCAGCTTCAGAATTATTAAATACCTCCGGGATGGAATAGGCAAAGCCTTCGGGAACTACCATATATTCAGCATATCCTCCGTGGGCATCCCTGCCGGTGGCCTTAAATTTTTCACACAGGTTTTCATTGCCGTTCCTGCACTGTTTGCATTTGCCACAGGCGGAGTAAATCCAGGCCACCCCTACCCTTTCGCCTTTTTGAAAACGCTTTGCGCGTTTGCCGTTCTTTTCAACATATCCAACCACCTGGTGGCCCAGCACAATTGGAAACTCAGGCGGGGGAGTGCGGCCTTCTATTTCATCCAGTTCAGTGTGGCAAACCCCGCATCTTGAAACCCGGATCAATATTTCTCCTTCCAGGGGTTCAGGAACAGGCCAGTTCACACGTTCCAGGGGCTCGTTTTCCCTGCCAAGATCCGCCAGATTTCTTAAAATCATTGCTTTCATAGGAACATCGTTTAGCATTTATAACAATCAAATCCCCTGCTGATTTCAGAATCCCGATTGTATATTTTTGTATTTATTACCCTAACCCAGATAAAATGGAAATCCTAATTTCTAAATCCTAAATTTAATATAATATTCAAGATGAAGCAACAATTTTTCAAGATGGGTTCAATATTGAACACCCCGGAGTACGATAATGAACACTTAACCTTCCTTCCAAATACACCTAAAAATCTACAATTCAATACACTAATTCACTTGGTCTAATTTTTGGCTAATCCATGTGAAACCATCAAGTATGTCGAATACACCAGGAGGTAAATGCATCTGATCACAAAAAACCTGAAAAACCTGTAAAAATGAAAAAGTTAGCCCTCTTCATTCTCACATGTTGTACTGTGTTGTTGTCTTTTAAATACATATTGATTGAGGATTATGTAAATTTTTTATAGAAAGACGGTTCATATTTTCATTTCTTGCCAGGGCTATTTCTTATTATGCATCAAAAAAGCTATTCTTCCAGTTTTTCCAGCATCCACTTTACTGAAGCCCTGTTTTGATAGTTTAGATCAAATTGTTTGGCAAAAATCTTATGAAGGGAATATGGAATGAGAGAATCAATCAAAAATAAGGGACTCCTTCACATCCAGCTCGCGGGCTATGTAGCGGGCCACATTATGGTTGAGCCAGTTAGGCTTGTGCGCGTCAGAACCGATAACAAACCGGAAACGTTCAGTGAAAGGAACGAGTCTTTTCCTCCAGTCATTCTGCCAGACATACCGGTTGTTGATTTCAATATAGCATTCGGGAGGCACCTGCTTCCAGTCGGTATCAAAAACCTGGGGATGAGCGATAATTACAGGTTTTCCGGTAGCCAGCAATGTTTCTATTGCCCGATATTCTGAGGTGTAGTTACGACAATGATAAATATAATATTCAAAATCCAGCTTTGCCGCTTCCCGGGTATATTCTGAACCATCTACCTCTGTTCCCACATAAAATCCGTACTGCTTCAGCGTGGCATAATAATCATCAAATCTTTCATAAAAATGTTCAAAGTGATCGCTGATGCCTGTGATTTTGGCATGATTGATCCGGGCGACAAATTCAGGCGTTTGTGCTTCAGCCACGGCACTGTCAAGATGGGAAAAGGTTGTATGTATGTGTAAATCCTGGGGAACCCTGCAATCCGCTTTATTCATGAATGTATATTATTTTT
>CAYNPZ010000048.1:4422-11901 GCA_964399175.1 uncultured Bacteroidales bacterium
ACTACATTCTCTCCGGCAGATCAATACCCAGAAGCCACATGCCTTCGCGAAGTACTCTTGAAACCTGCAATGACAGCATTAGTCGCAACTCGAGAGATTGCCGGCTCTCAGCTCTCAGTACGGAATAATCATGATAAAACTGGTTGAATTCACGGGCGAGTTCGTATATAAAATTGGCAATTATGGAAGGATTTCCCTGTTCGGCAGATTCGAATATTTCATATGGAAACTGATGGATCAGCTTGATCAGTTGAATCTCTTTTGCGTTGACCCCGGCATGTTCATCTACCCGCCCCGGTATATTCACCTCTCTCTTCTTTGCTTTATCGATTAGCGAATTGATCCTTGCGTAGCTGTATTGAATGAAGGGACCTGTGTGGCCGTTGAAATCAACGGATTCCTCCGGATCAAACGTCATGTTCTTTTTGGGATCAACTTTAAGAATAAAATATTTCAGAGCCCCCAAGCCCACTGTGCGGTATATTCTTTTCTTCTCCGCTTCGCTAAAATCACCTATCTTGCCGGAATCCTTCGAAATGGTTTCGGCTGTTTGTATCATCTCGTTGATGAGGTCATCTGCATCTACAACGGTTCCTTCCCTGGATTTCATCTTTCCCTCGGGCAGCTCAACCATACCGTAAGCCAGATGGTACAGATCCTCAGCCCATTCATATCCAAGCTGATCAAGCAGTATTTTCAGGACCTGGAAATGATAATTCTGTTCATTTCCCACCACATAAATATGGTCATTAAACTCAAATTCATTGTAGCGCTGTATGGCTGTTCCTATGTCCTGGGTAATATAAACGGAGGTTCCGTCTTTTCTCAGCAGGAGTTTCTGATCGAGACCTTCATCCGACAGGTCGGCCCAGACCGAGCCATCGGCCTCCTTATAAAATACACCCCTATCAAGACCTTTAAGTACCTCTTCTTTACCAATTTTGTATACTTCTGACTCGTAGTAAATCTTATCAAAATCCACACCCAGGGCCTCATAAGTCTTGTCAAATCCTTCCAGCACCCATCTATTCATGGCTTTCCATAACTCTACCGTTTCCGGATCATCATTTTCCCATTTGCTGAGCATCTGCTGAGCTTCTTTAATCAGAGGAGCTTCCTTTTCAGCCTGGACTTTAGACATCCCTTTTGCCATCAACTTCTGAACCTGTTTCTTATATTCCTGATCAAATTTCACATAATAATCACCAACCAAATGATCTCCTTTGACCCCAGCGGATTCCGGAGTTACTCCATTGCCCCATTTCTGCCAGGCCAGCATGGATTTGCATATATGAATGCCCCGGTCATTTACCAGATTTACCTTCTTAACATCATTTCCAATTGCTTCCAGTATTCTGGATATGGAAAAGCCAAGCAGATTGTTCCGAATATGGCCCAGATGCAAAGGTTTATTGGTATTTGGCGAAGAATATTCGACGACTACACAATTACCGGTTCGGTTGGTAAATACATCATAGATATTTTCCCTCTGATGCATGTCATTGAGAAAACGCAGCCAGAAAGAACTATCAATGGTTAAATTTAAAAATCCCTTGATAACATTAAAATCAGTGATCTCCTCCATCTGTTCCTTTAAATACTTACCAAGGGCTTCGCCGGTTTGCTCAGGAGGCTTTTTGGAATACCTAAGAAAAGGGAAAACCACTACGGTGAAATCTCCCTGAAAGTCTCGCCGGGTGCGTTGAGTTTGAACTTCTTCAGTTTTTACTTCGGTGGAATATAGTGAGGCCAGTGCCTTTCTTACCGTTTCCGTAATTCTTGCTTCAATATTCATTTGGCCGGTTTTTGTATCATTTAAATCAGCCACAAATATATATAAGTCGCCAAAAAGAGAGCCAAATAATAGAATATTTTTTATGCTATCTTTGTTTTAGTGTATTGGTTTTTCAAATCAGCGTATGATTATTTTTTTATAATAAATAACGTTTATACTGTAATAATTTGGAGGGTGCTGGTGTCATGTAATATAAGGATTGCAGAACGGAAATCAAATGACTGATCAGGAAATTATTCAGGGACTTAAGGAAAGAGATGAAGCTGCATTCAAGGAGTTTGTGGACAAATATCAACATATGGTAATTAATGTATCAAATAATTTTGTCCACAATATGGAAGATGCCATGGATATAGCCCAGGAAGTATTTATCAAAGTGTATGATTCCGTAAATTCCTTCAGAGAACAATCCAAACTGTCCACCTGGCTATATAAAATAGCAGTTAATAAATCACTGAATTACATCAGAGATAAGAAAAAAAGAAACATTTTCAGCAGCCTGGATCTGATCTTTGAAAACAAAAATCCCAATCCGTTAGAAAACATGGCTGACGATCAGGAGATCTCCCAGGAAAAAATGGAATCGGAAGAAAGAAAAGAGCTTCTGATAAAAGCCATTGATGAGTTACCCAAAAAACAAAAAACGGCTTTAACCCTGAATAAGTTTGAAGATTTACCCTATAAAGAAATAGCAGCAATTATGGGTATTTCTGTCACCGAAACAGGAGTACTGATCAACCGGGCCAAAAATAAACTGCAAAAGAAACTGGTTGAATACTTTAAAAAATATTGAATTGTTGTAATAAAATACAGCAACCGGTGTCAAATAAACAGAAAATCACAAAAGATGAGATGCTCCGAAGTACATAAACAACTGTTCGCATATCTGGAAGGAGAATTATCGGAAAAACAGGTAATTCAAATCGATCATCATCTGGAGGTATGCGCTTCATGCCGTTTGGTTTTTGAAAATACCAGGGAAGCATGGAATGACCTGAGAGAGGAAGAGATCCCCTATCAACCTTTCTTTTACACAAGGTTGAAGCAAAGAATGGAAAACAGGAAAAACAGATCTGTTCCAAACCTTGCCCGTATTGGAAGGGCAATTCTGCAGCCGGCCATATATTTCGTTATCCTCGGGCTCGGTATCTACATCGGAGTTCAATTGGGACAGGGAGTGGAACCACAAAATGAAACCGCTTCAACAAGCGAACAAACCAACTATATAGAGAATTATGCAAGAAGCCAGTATCTGAACGGCATGGAACTGGAATTGGTCGAACAGGAAATGCTGACTGAACACCAAACTGAAAACGAAGAAAACAATGAATAGATTTACAAAAAAGCAGATTCTGATAGGAGCCCTGATCCTTCTTTTTGTCATTAATCTGGCGGCTCTCGGGACCATAATATATCAAAACTATCAGTATAAAAGGAACCGGCCTTCTTTTCCCGTTGAAAAGAACGAATGGTCAGACCGCAAGAAAGACCGGAATGACTGGCCAGAACGGAGCAGCAGGAGAGATGACTGGCATGAAGGGAAGGATAGTCTTGGAAGGAAAGGGAAACAACAGGGTCGCGGTTTTGAATACTTCATTAAAAAAAGGATACAGCTCGATGAGGAACAATTTGAAAAATTTCGGGCTCTGCACCGTGAAAACATGGTATCAATGAAAGAAGTGGCAGGGGAACTTAGACAAAAACGAGATTCCCTGATGATGGAACTTACCAGAAATGATCCGGATAGCAGTAAAATGTACCGTTTGGCAAGAGAAATCGGGAACCTTCATACCAACCTGAAAGAAAACACCATTGAACATTTCACTAAAATAAAGGATATATGCAGGCCTGATCAGAAGGATGAACTGAATAAAATGATCATGGAAATGGCCCGTCATGGAAGGCATAAACCCGGACCAGGCCCTGATCCCGATCACATTAGAAGACAAGGTAACAGACCCAAACACAGAATGAATAGATAATAATAATTTGTTTAACCATTAAATTTTAATCACAATGAAAAAGTTCAATAGATTATCGGCAATTGTTTTAACGGGCCTTTTTCTTTTTATAGCTGCAAACACCATGGCCCAAAGAGGCCAGGGTTTCAAAGGCCGCGATATGGGCAGGTTTGATGGCCCTAAATTCAACAGGCAGTGTCAGATGATTCCTGACCTGACTGAGGATCAACAGGAAAAAATCAAAGATCTCAGGGTAGATCAGATGAAACAAATGACCCAGTATCGAAACAACCTCAAGGAAAAAAGGGCTACGCTAAGGAAATTGCAAACTCAGGAAAATCCTGATATGGAGGCAATCAACAACACCATTGAGGAAATGGGTCAGATAAGGACCGAGATGCATAAAGCCCGTGCTGAACATCATCAGGAGATCCGGGAAATTCTTACAGAAGAACAGCGGGCAATATTTGAC
The DNA here is from genome assembly GCA_964399175.1 of uncultured Bacteroidales bacterium. Classification (GTDB taxonomy): domain Bacteria; phylum Bacteroidota; class Bacteroidia; order Bacteroidales; family UBA12077; genus JAGXLC01. The sequence continues at coordinate 8,651 of CAYNPZ010000048.1, forward strand.
GCCCGGATGGGCAAACATGGCCGAATGGCCGGAAGGCATAACAATTGTCCACGCATGGGCAGAGGTTTTGGTCCGGGACGATGAGAAAAAATGAATAACTAAAGAAAAAACGCCGGAAATTGGTTCTCCGGCGTTTCCTTTTTCAATAATATTGTTTTATTCAAACAATCCTTCATCCCTTATTACCATCAAAATGGAATTATGAGGTACAATAATATACCGTTCATTCTTAAATATGATCTCATGGGCTGTACTCTGTAAATAGATGGCCAAATCTCCTTCCTGCGGCTGCAGGGGCACATATTTTACCTCTTCCTGCTTGTCTTTCCAGGGTTCATCCTCATCGGTAACCGCCGGGATGGGATATCCGGGACCTACCTTAAGCACATAACCGCTGTGTATCTTCTCCTTTTCCTGCACACTGGGCGGAAGATACAAACCAGATTTGGTTTTGGACTGGGGGTCCTTAGGTTTAATCAGCACCCGATCGCCTATGAGGATAAACTTGTTAAGATCCTGGTCACCTAACTCTAATGTCATAAACAACAGTTTTATTTGGCGCAAATATAGCAACCTCTAAAAAATAACTCACATATTGTGCCTTTATTTTTTTAGTGAAAGCAAAGTAACCTCCAGATTTGTCTTAAATTTGAATATATATGGAGATTGTCCAGGCGATGTTGTGATGATCAATACATCTGGTTGATGGCTTTGCCCCAGGAATCCCGCTTCTTAATCTTAAATTTCAGCTCATCCCCTTCTTTGGTTACGATATTCAGCCCATTTGGTGAGAACGCATTGGTATTAAAATAGATGACCTCTTCAATATCTCCGGGCATAATTTCCATATTATACCCGGCCTGCTCCGGACTCTTGAAATATACACGCTGGTTGGTGAGTATCAATTTACCGTTGACATCTCCTTTTCCGTTAAGGTGTTTTGAATCGCCCGCCTTAACAACAACTTCATTGGGTTTCAAATCTACTTTCATGACCGAATATTTTTATTGTTTACATTTACCATGTCACAATTCATGCCAAAACCGTTTTCACCTAAATATCAATGCATCTATTGAATTTAAAAGATGAAAACCAAATCCTGGATGAACGGTATTGAAACAACACCCGTTCGAAACTGAACATCTTTCTTTTTTTTAAAGACGAGGGAAAGTTGAAAGTGATGATGCACGGAGGGAGAATGATTGAAAGCCTGCCGAAACGTAGTGCAGGCGGGATTGAATTGTTATATTGTTACATTGTCAAATTGTCAAATTGTCAAATTGTTAACTGGTAAAGAGCAGAGAGCACTGGGAACTGAGCGCTGAGAATTGAGAATTTTATTCAATGCTTAATAGATAAAAAACAAATACTACTCAAAACTCACTACTCATAACGTTTTCCTGTTTTCCAGTCTTCTCAGTTCTCTTCTTCCCTCTTCCCGTATTCTCACTTTCATACTTTCTCCCACTATCTTCTGTCACTAGTGGCATGACCCGGGACTCTAAGCGCTTCGCTCCAGGCTCTGCGCCTTATTCAAGCATTGCTTAATACGCTCTGGCAAAAATCACCCGCTGCTCTGAAGGTTTACCGGAATAGATGCACTTACCCTCTTCTTTTTCTTCGTCAACAGGTACACACCGGATGGTGGCCTTGGTTTCTTCCTTGATTTTCTGTTCGGTTTCGGCTGTGCCGTCCCAGTGGGCTTCAACAAATCCGCCCTTTTCGTTCATGATTTCCTTAAATTCCTCCCAGTCATCCACGCGATAAGTGTTGTTTTTTTGGAAATCCAAAGCCTTCTGATAAATATAATGCTGTATATCGTCCAATAGCTTTTCAACATGCTCAATAACGCCATCCTGTGAGATCACTTCTTTCTCCAGCTTATCCCTTCTGGCCACTTCCAGGGTATTGTTCTCCATATCCCGCGGGCCAATAGCTATTCTCACCGGTACACCCTTCACTTCATATTCGGTAAACTTCCATCCGGGGGTTTGGGTCTCCCGGTCGTCGTATTTTACAGAAATGCCTTTTGCCTGAAGCTGTTGTTTGATTTCATTGGCTTTCTCGCTAATCTGGGTAAGCTGGGCATTCTTTTTGTAGATGGGTACGATCACCACCTGGATAGGTGCCAGTTTAGGCGGAAGCACCAGTCCGTTGTCATCGGAATGTGCCATGATCAGGGCACCCATAAGACGGGTGGAAACGCCCCAGGACGTAGCATAAACATAATCCAGTTTCCCGGATTGATCGGTAAAAGTCACATCAAAAGCTTTGGCAAAATTCTGCCCCAGAAAATGGGAAGTTCCTGATTGAAGCGCTTTGCCATCCTGCATCAGTGCTTCTATGGTATAGGTTTCTTCAGCTCCGGCAAAACGATCAGACTCGGTTTTGGTGCCTTTTAATACAGGCATAGCCATCCAGTTCTCGGCAAAATCTGCATACACATCAATCATTCTTTGTGTCTCCTCCAGGGCTTCCTCTTTGGTGGCGTGAGCCGTATGGCCCTCCTGCCACAAAAATTCCGCTGTTCTCAGGAACAAACGGGTCCTCATTTCCCACCGCACAATATTGGCCCATTGGTTGACCAGGATTGGCAGATCGCGGTAGGATTGAATCCATCCCTTATATGTATTCCAAATGATGGTTTCTGAAGTTGGTCTTACAATCAATTCCTCTTCCAGTTTGGCATCATCGTCTACAATAATGCTTTTCCCATCCTTATCGTTTTTAAGCCTGTAGTGGGTTACCACCGCACACTCCTTTGCAAATCCTTCAACGTGGGAGGCTTCCCTGGAAAAAAACGATTTTGGAATGAACAGGGGAAAATAAGCATTGGAATGTCCCGTGTCTTTGAACATTTTATCCAATACCGATTGCATCTTTTCCCATATAGCAAATCCCTGGGGTTTGATCACCATGCAGCCCCTGACAGGACTGTTTTCTGCCAAATCTGCTCTCGTTACTATATCATTATACCACTGTGAATAATTTTCTCTCCTACTGGTAATTTCTTTTGCCATTTTGGAATAATATTTGCATTATTTTTATTTACAAAAATAAATCTTATTTTGGTGCAAATTAAAGAAATTAAAATTTATAATAAAAAAAGGAACCAAGCGAATTTCCATACAATAATATCCGCTATAAAAATCTCGTTAGTGTTAATGAAAAGGAGGTTGTCATTATGAAAAAAAGAAACATATTAGCATTGATAGTAGCTACCGTTATCTTCTCCTCATGCTCCATGACGT
>CAYNPZ010000048.1:11911-24867 GCA_964399175.1 uncultured Bacteroidales bacterium
GACGTTGCAGCAGAGAAGGGTAGCTGATGAATTATACCAGAATCCGGCGTCACAGCAAGAGCAGGAAGAGGCTTTTGCCGGTTATTATGATGAAGCCGAGAAAGTACTGAAAGAGTCCCAGGAACAGGAAGAAGAGGTAGATTCTATAATTTATGAAGACAAATCTACGGGAAATCCCTATCGGGATATACTGGTAGACGATTATGATGAAGCTTACCAAAGAAGAATTCAAGCTTCACAAAGTCTTTCATACGGAATGTCTGACTGGTATGGAACCTACTATTCCAATGATTTCTGGTATGCTTCGGCCTACGATCCGTCTTTCTATAATGTAATTGTAATGGGGGACGATGTATGGGTTGAACCCAACTGGTTGACCGGCCACTTTAGTACCGGCTGGAAATACGGAAGTTTTTACAACTATCCCTACTTCGGAAACAGCTTTATGAATCCATACCGAAGCACGCTGTCCATGACCGGTATTTACGGCTTTAATTCCATGGGCTATGGCGCTTACGGCTATAACAGATTTGCTTCTCCATTTGGATATAGTTCCTTTGGATACAGATCTTATGGTTACAGTCCATTTAGCTCATTTGGATATAGCCCGTTTGGATACAGCTCATTCGGTTACGGTTCATCCTTTGGATTTTCACCATTTAATTCTTTTGGTTACAACAACTATTATAACCAGCAGATGCAACAATGGCTGCAGGAAGAATACAAGCTTAACGAAGAAGGAAGAATAGCCAAGTTTTCCAGTCATTCCCAAAGAATCAGAAAAAGCGAAGGTGATCAGGATAAAAATGCGGTATCAAAATCTTATATAAGGATTCAGGATACCAAAAAATCCGGGGATTCAAGATCAATTCACTCTGTTCGAACAAGAAGAACAGGTGAAGAAGGATCTTCTTCCAAATATGTCAAAACCAGAAATGAAAATTCCTCTTACAACCGTCCAAGATACAACAGGCCAAAAAGAGAAGCTGATTTTGACAGGGTGAGACAGGAAAGGGCTAGAAGAGAAAACGTCAGCAGTTCTGACAGAAAACGTTCTTCTACCTATAGGGATAATGGAAGTTCACGGAGGACAATAAGGTCCGGCAACTCAAGTTCTGGTTCCAGCTCCTCGGGCTCCACAAGATCCTCTTCAGGTTCATCTTCCGGTTCTTCAGGAAGAAAACGTAAATAACCTTTAAATACTTACTTTTAATGCCCCATAAACAATATGGGGCATTTTTTAATATTATCATAAAAACAAGCCAAAATCCCTTTTATCATGAAAAAAATAATTCCAGTTTTCATCTTATTATTTACTTATTTTTCAGTAGCCAAAGCTCAGGAAGTGGAAGTTGAGTCGGCAATCAGGAATTCACAGAACATCTATGAAGGATCGGCTCGCTTTATGAGTATGGGAGGAGCCTTTACAGCGCTCGGTGCCGACCTTTCGTCGCTGAGCCTTAACCCTGCCGGCGTTGGTGTATATACAGGCTTTCAGCTTGAATTTACTCCTTCATTCAGCTACCAGCAATCCAATACAAGCACAAGAGGCTTTCAGAATGATCTCTATACGAATGAGGAGTTTAAAAATAATCTGAATCTAAACAACATCGGCATTACAGGTGCATATAATCTGAATAGCCCGGGATGGAAGAACATCAATTTTGGCCTGGGATACAACACCATGAATAATCATGCCAAAAATTTCAGAACGGAAAATTTTAACATGGTGAATTCCAAGATGCATGAATTCGTTGACAATGCCAATTCCGGAAATTACAGAAATGCCTATGAAGATTTGGCCTGGCAAACCTATCTGCTTAATTACGACAGCACCTTTGCAGAATACTGGAGCTATGTGACCGATGAGATGAATTACAGCGACACCTCGGCATCATTGCAGGAAATTGGTGTGAATCAGACAAAGAATCTGAATAATGGCGGCAGTCTGGGCGAATATTTCCTCGCCGTGGGCGCCAATTATGAAAATAAGTTATATCTCGGCATGAGCGTAGGTATACAGAGGGCAGACTATTCATATAAATCTACATATACTGAATCGGAAAGAAATGACCAGGTTCCTGACTTCAGCAGAATGAATTTCATTCAATATGAAGACCATTCCGGCACAGGTTATAATTTCAAACTCGGAGCCATCTACAGACCCACAGACTTTATAAGGGTGGGAGCTGCTTTCCACTCCCCCACTTATTTTAATAATCTGAGCTATACCTGGTATAACAGTGTAATAGCCAGTTATGACAATGGGGAGGATTTACAAGCTAGTAGTCAGCAGAGTGACTTCTCCTATAAACTGACCACCCCATCAAAAATACTTGGTGGCGTTGCCGTCAGAATTCAAGAAATGGGATTGATAAGTGCCGACTACGAAAGGGTCAACTATGGCAGGGCCAGGTTGAGTGAGAAAGAAGGAGATGTGCCATTTGATTACGAAAACGACAGCATCAGTAATACCTTTGGAGCAGCCAATAATTTAAGGCTCGGCGGTGAGGTAAAGCTTGACAATTTCTATGTAAGGTTGGGATATGCATTTTACCAGTCACCTTACAATGAAGATTACAGTGAATACCAGACTGACCGTCAACAATATTCCGCAGGCCTTGGCTTCAGAGGAAGCAGCTTTTTTATCGACGCAGCTTTTGTAACCAGTTCGTATATAAGCGAAAGACAACTTTTTACAACCATTCCCAACTTAAGTGAAATAGATTTTACAAACAATAAGTTCATTGTATCGCTGGGATTAAGATTTTGATAAATCCGCTTGTCCCTTTTTGTTTTCATCTTTCAATACCATCTCCGGTCATTTAAACCGGAGATGTTTTTTTTCTACCATTGTTTCAACTGAAAGGTATAATGTAACTGAGTGATCCCGGTTTGGAACAATATTTGAAGTATTTTTATGTTGTTATAATTAGAAAAAATTATTTTACCAACCAAAAAGATCTTTGAAATGAAAACAAGAACTTTATTTGTACCATTCATCATAGCCGCAATATTCTCTTCCTGCACCACAACACTGCAGCAAAGAAGAGTGGCAGATGAACTTTATGATACACCGCAAACTCCCCAGGAGGAGCAGGTGGCCCAATCCCGGAATTACCAGGATCAGTTGCAGGGATCAAAGGATACACTCGACCGGAAGTATAAGCGGCGATATGGTTATGTACCGCCATACGGCTATCATCCCCACAGATGGTATCCCCATTATTACTGGCCCGACTGGTATTACTGGGATTTTTATCCCTCCCATCCGTTTTATGGATATGGTTATCCATGGTATGGGGGAGGATTCTTCGGTTTCCATTCATACTGGCATTCTCCTTATTATGGATATTATCCGTATTACCCATGGAATTATTATCCATTTGTTACCAGAGAATATAAAAGAAAGCTTTCTTCAAATGCCATACGCAGCGACAGAAACACCAACATCACTGCTCCCCATACGCAAAGAATAAGAAAGTCTCTGGCTACTCCGGTAAACAAATCTTTGAACACCCCGGACCTGAAAATTCCTTCCAGGGATGCAAGGATGCCGCTGCGTACGATAAGGGCCACTGAAGGAACCCGCTCTTCCCGTTCTAAATCCATATCCACCCCAAGGAAACGGATGAATTATATCCGGCCCTCAAATATCAGACAAGGAGGTGCTGAGAGAAAATACAATATCGTTCCGATGAATTCAAGAAAGAATGGTTACCGGAAGAATCAAATTATTCAAAAAAGAACCCCTGTTTATAGAAGTCCATCTCACCCAGTAAACCGAATTCACCATGTAAGACCTTCGGGTTCAACAAGAATTAGAAAATAAACCGGCAGAGGTCAAATGTGGATGATCTTATCATCAGATAATTCAAAAATAAAGAAATGAAAAAGATGAGTCTACCATCTGATCTGTAATTTGAACAATAAATCCCCGGCATGAAACAACTTCAAGCATAAATGCCGGGGATTATCATTATGGATAATCAAACCCCTCCCATTTTTTCAATTCAATATATATTTTATCTTTGTCACAGTTTTTAATTCTGGATTCATTCGTATTTTGAAAAACTCACAGGAAATTCTTTTTTAAAATCAACTCATTATTTAGTGATTGACTGAGAATTTATATAAATTCGCAAATAAGGATTAGAAACATTCAGGTACAAACAACCTGTAAGCATATTCATGTAAAAAGTTCACTGTATGGATAGTAAGGAGAACCAGAGATCTAACTCAGAGCAGGGTCAACCATTGAATGAGCGCGTTGAATCTGTTACCCAGAATGATACACCACAGGATCAATCCGGAGGAGATGAGAAAGAAGCAAATAAGTATAACCAGGAAGAAGAAAACTACCAGGACTTAGACTACGAAAAATCTGAAGAAGAAGAACAAGAACCAGAAGAAGAAATTCAGGATTTTGAGGAGCGCCGGGATAGTTCACTTCAGAGCCGCAGTTTAGATTATTCCGAATATACCAGAAAACAGCTTGTCGAAAAGCTTAATAAGCTGGTCAAATCGAATAATGTTTCTGAAATCAGGAAGGAAGTTGAAGTTATTAAAGCTACCTTTTATAAGAAGCTAAAGGCTGAAAATGAAGAAAAAAAGAAAAAACACATCAATGAAGGGGGTACACCGGAAACATTCACACCTGAAAAAGATGCGCTGGAAGATGAATTGAAGGATCTGCTTAAACAATACAGAGAAAAAAAGGCAGAAGTTAAAAAACAGGCAGAAGAAGAAAAACAAAGAAATCTGGAGAAAAGATACCAGCTTATTGAGGAACTTAAGAATTTGATTAACAAGAATGAATCCATGGATGAGGCTTACAGGGAATTCCATGATATCCGAAGGCGCTGGAAAGAGACAGGACCGGTTCCTCAGAATAAGGCAAAATACTTGTGGAGTACTTATCATCATCATATAGGAAAATTTTACGATTACGTCCAAATCAATAAAGAATTGCGGGATCTTGATTTTAAAAAAAACCTGGAAGCCAAGCTGGATCTTTGCGAGAAAGCGGAACAACTCCAGGAATCAGATAATATCGTTGAGGCCTTCAATACATTACAGAGTTACCATGACCAGTGGAGGGAAATTGGGCCGGTACCTAAGGAAAAAAGGGAGGAAATCTGGGAAAGATTTAAGAAAGCTACCCATATAATCAATAAACGGCACCAGGAGTATTTTAAAGAACTCAGAAAACACCAGAACGAAAACCTGGAAGCAAAAAAGAAACTTTGCGAACAGGCAGAAGAAATCGCTGAAATGGAGATTGACACCCATAAAGACTGGAACCATTATACACGCAAAATTCTTGATCTTCAAAAGGAATGGCGAAAAATAGGTCTCGCCCCGAAAAAATATAACCGCAAGATTTATTTTCGTTTCAGGAAGGCCTGTGACCATTTCTTCGGCAGGAAGCGGATGTTTTATGACCAGCATAAGGAATGGCAGGAAAACAACCTAAAGAAGAAACAGGAGTTGGTGGCCCGGGCTGAGGAATTAAAGGACAGTACTGGCTGGGAAAACACCACCAGGGAAATGATCCGCCTGCAAAAACAATGGAAAGAGATCGGTCCCGTGCCCAAAAAGAATCTGGATGAAATATGGAATCGTTTCCGTTCCGCGTGCGATCATTTCTTTCAGAGGAAGAAACAACATGCAAAAACCATGGATAAAGATTACGAGGAGAATCTGCAGCTGAAAAATGATTTGATTGAAAAAATCCGCAATTTTAAACCTTCCGACGATATGGATGAAAACATCAGACAGCTGCAGAATTTTGAAGATGAATGGACATCCATCGGCTTTGTCCCCTACAAACAAAAGGATAAAATACAGCATGAATTCCGTGAAGCCATATATAATCAATACAACAACCTGGACATTGATGATAACCAGAAGGAAATACTCAAGTACAGGAGCAAACTCAAAAATATCAAACAAAAGCCGAAAGCAGAAAACCGGATGTATCAGGAACGCGATAAATTCATGAAAAAAATCGAAAAGCTTGAAAACAACATCATTCTCTGGGAAAACAATCTGGGATTCATTTCAGCCGAATCCAATGAAGCAAACTCCATGATCCATGATTATCAGAATAAGATAGAAAAAGCAAAGAATGAGATCGGAGTGCTCGAGGAGAAGATCAAGTTGATCGACAAGTTTGATACGGACGAGGAATAAAAATCGAATAAATTGGCTCAAAATACCAAATACATCTTTGTTACCGGAGGCGTTGCCTCTTCACTAGGCAAAGGAATCATATCGGCTTCACTTGGTAAATTACTGCTTACACGAGGTTACTCTGTAGCCATTCAGAAACTTGACCCCTATATCAACATCGATCCGGGAACTCTCAACCCATATGAGCACGGAGAATGTTACGTTACTGAAGACGGTACTGAAACAGACCTAGATCTGGGACATTACGAAAGATTTACCAGTGTACTCACCTCACAGAACAACAATGTAACCACAGGACAGATTTACCAATCGGTAATTAATAAGGAACGCCGCGGCGATTATCTTGGAAAAACCGTTCAGGTTATTCCCCATATAACCGATGAGATCAAGCGCAACATAAAACTGCTGGGTAAACGGTTTAACTATGATATGGTGATCACCGAGATTGGCGGTACGGTTGGCGACATTGAATCCCTGCCCTATATCGAGGCAGTAAGACAGCTGAAATGGGAGCTGGGACCCTCCAACAGTGTGGTCATTCACCTGACGCTTGTTCCCTATATCTCCGCATCAGGAGAATCAAAAACCAAACCGACCCAACATTCGGTAAAAGGATTGCTCGAAAATGGAGTTCAACCGGATACATTGGTTCTGAGGACTGAACTTCCGCTGAACATTGACATCAGAAAAAAGGTGGCCCAGTTTTGTAATGTGGACCTCGGATCGGTTATTGAATCCAGGGATGTGGACACCATTTATGAAGTTCCCCTCCTGATGAAGGAGGAAAAGCTTGATCTCACCATACTCAGAAAATTAGGCCTGGGCACCAGGAGTGAGCCGAACCTGGAGAGATGGACTACTTTTGTCAACAAGCTGAAAAATCCCAAAACGCAGATTCGTGTTGGCCTTGTAGGTAAATATGTTGAACTGCCCGATTCTTATAAATCCATTCAGGAATCCTTCGTTCATGCCGGAGCAGAAAATGAATGCAGGGTGGAAGTGACCACCATACACTCCGAGGACATTACCGCTGATAATGTAATGGAAACCCTTAAAGACCTCCATGGCATACTCATTGCGCCCGGATTTGGGCAAAGAGGAATCGAAGGAAAGATCCTTGCCGCAAAATATGCAAGGGAAAATAATCTGCCATTCCTGGGGGTATGCCTGGGGATGCAGTGTTCGGTCATTGAATTCGCCCGTAACGTCCTTGGTTATAAAGAAGCCGATTCAACGGAATTCAACCGGCGTGCCCCTGATCCTGTTATTGATCTTATGGAAGAGCAGAAAAACATTACCGAAAAAGGGGGAACCATGCGTCTTGGGAGTTATCCATGTAAAATAAAAAAAGACTCCAAAGTACACGGGATATATAATGTTAACCATATCAGGGAAAGACACCGGCACCGCTATGAATTCAACAATGCATATCTAGAGGACATTGAAAGAGCGGGAATGAAAGCCTCCGGCATCAACCCCGAAACAGACCTGGTAGAGATTATTGAAATTCCTGAACACCGATGGTTTGTAGGGGTTCAGTTCCATCCTGAATATAAAAGCACTGTTTCACAACCCCACCCCCTGTTTGTTGCCTTTGTTAAAGAAATGTGCCGGCAAAATCCTTAACTTCCAAAAAAATAACATTATCCGGCGGGATTTTTGATAATCTTATCATTTCAATTTATCTTTGTGGCCCTAATATTTATCAGGTGAAGTTAAATTATTTTAAAAATGGATAAAAATTCGATTATAGGGCTTCTTATCATTGCATTAATTCTTGTTGTTTATGGAATTGTGAACCGGCCTTCGGAGGAAGAAAGACAGAGAATGCAACGGGCAAAGGATTCTCTTCAAAAGGTGGAGCAGATGAAGCAGGACACCCAACAATCGCAACAACAGCAAGCCGGAACTGAACAAGAAACACCTCAAACCAGACCCGGGCAAGCCCAGGAACAGCAATCTCAACAAAAAACCGATACAACAACCAACAAACTGGCGGATATATACGGACCTTTTGCAGTATCAGCCAAAGGAGAAAAGGAAATGGTTGTTCTTGAGAACAATCTGATGAAAGCCAAAATATCTACAAAAGGTGGACGACCCTATTTAGTGGAACTGAAAAATTATCAGACCTATGACGGAAAGCCCCTGGTCCTTTTCAACGGCGATCACAATACATTCGGATTTAACTTCTTTGCCAATAAACGACAAATTGCCACCAATGATCTGTATTTTGAATTGGTTGGAGATCGTGACTCCCTTTATGCCAGGAATAACAACCAAACAGTGAGGCTAAGGCTTCATGCCGGAAATGATCGTTACATAGAATATGTTTACACCCTGGCTCCCAACACCCATATGATGGATTTCAATATCCGGTTTCATGGAATGAACCAGGTGATACCCAATAATTATACTGAACTTGACCTGGAATGGGATATCAAATCCCCCAGGCTGGAAAAAAGTGAGGATAACAGAAGAAACACAACCACAATTGGATATAAGTACTATCAGGATGAAGTGGATGACGTCAGCAGCGCAACCAGCGATGAAGCTGAAGAAAAACTGCCGAACCGCCTTAAATGGGTCGCATTCAAAGAAAAGTTCTTTTCTTCCATCCTGGTTTCAAATAACTTCTTTAACAATGCAAGAGTAGAAGTCAACAACATAGAAGACTCGAAAGAATATCAGAAGCGGCTTATCGCTGAAATCAGTGTGCCGTATGAAAGTAATTCTCAGTATGATATGCCCATGAACTTCTATTTTGGCCCGAACAAGTACAACATCATGAAACAATACGACCAGGAGTTTGAGAACCTCATTCCCCTGGGATGGGCCATATTCAAATGGGTGAACAAATACATCATCATCCCCATTTTTAACTGGCTGGATAATTCCATAGCCAATTACGGGATCATTATATTGTTGCTTACTCTGATTATAAAAGCGGCATTATTCCCGCTTACCTACAAGTCGTATCTGTCGCAGGCCAAGATGCGGGTACTAAAACCTGAAATTGACGAGCTCAACAAAAAGTACCCGAAGAAGGAAGACAACATGAAGAAGCAGCGGGCGACGATGGATCTCTATAAAAAAGCGGGGGTGAATCCCATGGGCGGCTGTCTGCCAATGTTACTTCAATTGCCGATTTTGATCGCCATGGTCCAGTTCTTCCCTTCATCATTTGAGCTCAGGCAGAAAAGTTTCCTCTGGGCGGACGATCTGTCCTCCTATGATTCGATTCTGGAATTGCCTTTTGAAATACCCTTTTACGGAGATCATGTGAGCCTTTTCACCCTGATGATGGCAGTTACCCTTATCTTCACGACCAGGATCAACAGTTCTCAGATGAGCGGGAGTCAGCAGATGCCGGGTATGAAATTCTTCACTACTTACTTTATGCCGGTGATGCTGCTTTTCATCTTTAATAATTTTGCAGCCGGTTTGAGCTATTACTTTTTCCTTTCTAACATCATTACCCTGGGACAGACCCTGTTGATCAGGGGGTTTGTTGATGACGAGGAGATTCACAGGAAATTAAAGGAAAACAAAAAGAAACCTCAGAAGAAATCGAAAATGCAGCAGCGACTGGAAGAAGCACAGCAAAAACAGGCACAGAAGAAGGGTGGTTATCAGCCAAAGAAGAAATGAGTAGGGAATGAGTAGTGAGTTGTGAGTAATGAGTCGGGTTGAGTGCTGAGAACTCTCATAGCAATAAGATTATGAATTAATTATATTCACAACCAAATTAAAGAGATAGAATTTAACTAGTAGTTATAAGTTGGCAATCAGGAATATGCAGAATTCAATAGCAGTAAATTTTTAAAAAGGAACACTCTCTACTCATTACTCCAAACTCACTACTCTCTCTTCAGATATACTTCTCCACGGTCGCCAGCAGATTTTTCGGGCGGACGGGTTTGCTCAGGAAGATGTCACATCCGGCTTCAAATGCCTTTTTGCTGTCTTCTTTCAGTGTATAGGAAGTTTGAACGATTACTATAATTTCAGAGTTCAGGGCTTTAATTTCCCTGGTAGCTTCATTACCGTCGATTCCGGGCATTTTAACGTCCATCAGAACGATATCCACAGCATGGTCCTTACAAAGGGAGATGGCTTCACCCCCGTTTTTGGCCCATAAAGAATGTGCACCGGTTTTTTCAAAAATGGACTTCAGATAAAGATAATTGATTTTTTCATCTTCAGCAATCAGGATGACTTTATCGCTCCAATCCCTGTTTTGCATGTAATATCATAATTTTAAGAGACAGCTTGCCTCATACATTTAGTGCGTCAAACATGGTTTGACCGATCTGAGCCGGTGACTCGGAAACATGGATTCCACATTCACTCATGGTCTCAATTTTAGCTCCTGCAGTATCGGACTTTCCCCCTATGATGGCTCCGGCATGCCCCATCCTTCTTCCTTTCGGGGCGGTTTTGCCTGCAATGAAGGCTGTAACGGGTTTTGTACCATAATCCCTGATCCATTCTGCAGCTTCCGTTTCCATGCTTCCACCGATCTCACCAATAATGATGATGCCTTCTGTTTCAGGATCATCCATAAATAGTTTTACCGCATCCAGCGTGGAAGTTCCGACTATGGGATCCCCACCTATTCCAATACAAGTTGACTGGCCCATCCCCAGTTTTGTTACCTGATCCACTGCTTCATAGGTTAAGGTCCCGGATCGGGATACAATACCTACCGAACCCTTCTTATGGATGAATCCCGGCATAATGCCTGCCTTGCATTCTTCAGGAGTTATGATCCCCGGACAGTTGGGGCCTATCAAGTCTGTTTCCCGATCCTTCAGAAATTCCTTCAATTTCACCATATCCTGCGTAGGAATACCTTCTGAAATGACAACGGCCACCTCAATGCCTGCATCACTGGCTTCCATCACGGCATCGGCTGCAAAAGCGGGAGGGACAAATATTACCGAAGCATTGGCTCCGGTTTCAACTACAGCCTTTTCCACCGTATTGAAAACCGGTACGCCCAGGTGTTTCATTCCTTCCTTTCCAGGTGTCACTCCACCGACCACCTGGCTTCCATAACCCATCATCTGTTCGGTATGAAAGGTCCCTTCTCCCCCTGTAATGCCCTGTACGACAACCTTTATATCCTTATTTACCAGTACGCTCATAGGTGCTCTGTTATCATAATTTATTTCCAAAAATAATTTTTTTATTAAGGAAAACAAATACCTTATACGTAAGCTGATTATTTTCGTTACCACTCTCTTTTTTCAATTAAAGCGCATTAATTTTGTAAAATTATTTGTAAATAATTCAGGTCATTAAACAAAAGCACATCCAAAATGATTGATACAGATAACATATGTGCCATATCCACCCCACAGGGTAACGGCGCCATTGCCGTTATCAGGGTTGACGGGAACGAGGTTTTCCCGTTAATTGACAGGATATTCGATCCGGCAGGAGAAAAAAAGCCCGCGAAAGATCTGGCTCCGCGCAAAATGCATTTTGGAAAGATCCTGGAGGGAGAACAGGTGCTCGACGAGGTGCTGGTGGTTCCCTTTCATGCACCGAATTCGTATACCGGCAACAACATGGTTGAGATTTCATCTCATGGATCCCGCTATATACAGCAAAAACTGCTCCAGTTACTGATTAACCAAGGGGCCCGCACGGCCGACCCAGGTGAATTCACCATGCGGGCTTTCCATAACGGTAAAATGGACCTGGCCCAGGCTGAAGGTGTAGCCGATCTGATCGCCTCCACTTCTTCGGCATCCCATAAACTGGCCATGCAGCAGATGCGGGGTGGTTTTTCCTCTGAGATCAAAAACCTGCGGAAGAAACTCCTCAATTTCATCTCCCTGATTGAGCTAGAGCTTGACTTCAGTGATGAAGATGTGGAATTTGCCGATCGAACGCAACTTAAGGAATTGCTGGAGGAGATCGACCAATTGATATCAAAGCTGCTGAATTCATTCGAACTCGGCAATGCCATAAAAAACGGCTTTCCCGTTGCCATTGCAGGTAATACCAACGTGGGTAAATCCACTCTCCTGAACCGCCTGTTAAACGAAGAAAAGGCCATAGTAACTGATATAGCCGGTACCACGCGCGATGTGATCGAGGATGTGATCAACATCCAGGGCATCGAGTTCCGGTTCATTGACACCGCAGGCATCAGGGATACAAAGGAGAAGATCGAATCCATTGGGATTGAGCTTACCTTTAGTCAGATCGACAAGGCACAGATCGTTCTGTTGCTGGTGGATGCCACCCAGCCTACCGAAACCGTGGTAAATACCATCCAAAAGGTGGAAGAGCGGATCAAAGGCACCCGGAAGAAGCTGCTGGTGCTGCTAAATAAAGTGGACCAGATATCAACTGAGGATGAAGTGGTAGAGATAGAAAAAGCCATACGCCAGGTGACCTATAGTGAGGATGAATTGCTGCGCATCTCAGCCAAACAGGGCACCAACATCGACAAACTCACCAGCACCCTTCTCAACTCGGTCAACTATTCTCCCCTTGACCAGAATGAGATCATGGTCACCAATGCCCGCCACTACGAAGCCCTGAAGCACGCATACGATGCCCTCCAGCGTGCCCGCGAAGGCATGGAATCCGACCTCTCCTCCGACCTTTTTGTCATGGACGTCCGCCAGGTCATCCACTATCTCGGAGAGATAACGGGGGAAATAACTACGGACGAGGTGCTGGGGAATATATTTAAGCATTTCTGTGTGGGTAAGTGAGTGAGACTGTTATATTTTTCTTTT
>CAYNPZ010000049.1:0-537 GCA_964399175.1 uncultured Bacteroidales bacterium
GTATTTTCCCTGACAATATCCAGGTCTTCGGGATTCAACCATTTGGCCTCGGTTATATCTTCCTTGGCTTGAGGGGTAAGGTTTCCCTGATGACTGCTTTTCATCAGGTACCAGTAGGTTCTTTTCAATATCATCATACCATCAAGCGTATAGGAATGGTAGGTAGTATGTAGTAATTTTTCTATCTCCGGATGCTGAATCCCGCATTCTTCCTTCACTTCCCTTAATGCACACGCATCTGCGTCCTCTCCTTCCTCTTTTTTGCCTTTGGGAAGATCCCACAAGCCACGACGCTTAATCACAAGCACCTGGCCCTTTTCATTAAATACAAGGCCTCCGGCAGCTTCCAGAACTCTGAAAAAGGTCTGAAAATCCTGAAATACCTTTTCCACATTGGGATGGGCAATGAACACATTTTTTATTTCCTGAACATTCCTGAATAATTCCAGAACATAGGCAAGCTGAATTTCATTTAGATACCTAATAAATAATCCATTATATTGCCTGTAATAGCTGTTGAATGTATCTATAAAATAA
>CAYNPZ010000049.1:547-24847 GCA_964399175.1 uncultured Bacteroidales bacterium
AAGCTGAGCCTCATTTAAATATCTAATAAAAAGTTCATTATACTTTCTATAGTATTGAGCCGGTTGATCTATAAAATAAATCGTACGATTGTCGAAAAAAACTTTATACATTTGCCCTATGGAAAATTTGGAACAAGAAATAGCCAATAATCTTCTACAAATAAACGCAATAAAATTCAATCCTGCAAATCCATTCCGATGGAGTTCAGGATGGCGGTCACCCATATATTGCGATAACAGAAAAGCCCTTTCCTACCCCCACATCAGGAATTCATTAAAGGAAAGTTTTGTTGAACTGGTAAAAAAACGATATGGAATACCGGATGTTATTGCAGGGGTTGCCACAGGGGCTATAGCGATAGGAGCACTGACTGCCGACGCACTAAATCTGCCTTTCGTTTATGTACGCTCCAGCCCGAAAAGTCATGGTCTACAAAACATGATAGAAGGCGATCTGGAGAAAGATCAAAAAGTGGTGGTTATTGAGGATCTGGTATCAACCGGAAACAGCAGCCTCAATGCAGTAAAGGCATTAAGGAGCCGCAGAGCACAGGTGTTAGGGATGGGTGCCATCTTCTCCTACGGTTTCGACCTGGCAAAAGATAATTTTGAAAAAAATAATTGTCCGTTATATACGCTTTGCGATTATCATACGCTTATTAATATAGCCATAAGCAAAGGCTACCTGCAAAAAGAACATCAGGAGCAACTGGAGGAATGGCGTAAAAACCCTTCAGTGTGGTAATAATAAAATCAATACATTATGTCAAAAGTAACCAGCAAAATAGGAAAGATTTACAGAAACGACGATGAAGTCTATAATTTCCTTTCCGACTTCAGAAATCTTGATTCACTGGTTCCAGGCGACAAAATTACAAACTGGCAGTCGGATGAAGACCGCTGCCGGTTTAGTATTGCCGGAATCGGTGCCACTGGAATGCGGATTGTCGAAAAAGAACCTTATAAACTTATCAAATTAGGCAGCTATAAGGAAAGTCCCGTTACCTTCAACATATGGGTTCAGTTAAAAAAGTTAGATGAGGGGGATATAAGAATCAGGCTGACCGGAGAAGCCCAAATGAACCAGATCATGAATAAAATGGTACAAAGTTACCTGAAAAAAGGCCTGGATGGTGCGGTTGACAAATTGACAGATTTTTTTAACAACAAAAGAGACCTACAGTAAAAATTCCACTTCCTTGAAATTGTATTCCAGCGTTTTCCCAGATTGGTTTTCAAGGATAAGCTGTCCATAATCGGATACCCCGATAATTTTAGCCTTAAAAGGCTCTCCACTATTCCGATACCACGACATTTCATTCAAACGGAACAGTCTGCTGTGGTAATCTTTCTGAATCTTATCCACCATACCCCTTGCCAGCATCTGATAACGCTTTTCAAGGAATCCGGTAACCTTTCTCAATTCCTCCTTTAAAACCAGGTTCTTCTCAATCATCTGACTGAGAGAAACCGGATTGGGTATATCTTTCGGGAATTTTTCCTGGTTGATGTTCAACCCAATACCCACAATGGAATTTTTCATGGATGAGCCCATCAGATCATTTTCTATCAGTATCCCGGAGATTTTTCTGTCATCAACATAAATGTCATTGGGCCACTTGATGCTCACATCGGAAACGTAACTGCAGAGATAATCACATATCCCCAGGCTGATGACCTTGGAGATTAAAAATTGTGTATTGGCTGATATAAATTCCGGACACAAAATGATACTGAAAAGAAGATTTTTTCCTCGTTTACTATGCCAGGTACTGGCTCCGTAGCCGCGACCCTTCTTCTGGTCACCTGCTACAATTACCGTACCCTCTCCCGGAGCTTCATTCTCCAGAAGTGCCCGGGCATAGTCATTGGTACTGTCCACTGAAAGCAGAGCGATAATTTTATTCCCTATAATCCTCGTTTTCATAAGACTTCATCAATAGCAGTCACCACAAAAGTAAATATTTTCATTACATAAAATAAATTCCGACAATTTTTCATTATAATTGTTAGTACCCTACCGGTTAAATTCTTGCTTTTTTTGACAAAAGTTGGCCGGTAAGGTACTGTGGCAAAATTTATGAGGCAATTTTCAACGATAAAGATAATTGAAAAAGATCATGAGCTTTATATAATTATGCCTCATAAATTTTGCTTGCTAATTTGGACAAGCCAAAACCAAACAGGATGCTTTCAAGGAATTTAATGTGTTTCCGTTTTGGCTTGTCCAAATTAGGGAATAATATTTGCACGAGTTAAACAACTTTTAATCAGATTTAATTTTTAAACAACACATATTACACTTTAAAATACTGAAATATACGGAATGAAAATTCCATATAGAACTATAACGAAAATCAGGGAAGTCAATTTTACAAATCAGGGAATCATGTGAGACTTAATTAAGAATGCAACCAATTTCAAGTTTGAAATGTAACAATAAGAATCACAAAAAATTAATTAATTTTGCAAAAAAATTTTGATGAAAATCACTAAAGAAGAAGAAAGTGCAACTGAAGAACTACTGGAGAAAATCATCAAAGGAATACAGGACAAAAAGGGCAAAGAAATCGTTACTTTAAATATAAGCAAAATAGAAAACTCTATCTGTGATTATTTTGTTATATGTCATGGAACCTCATCAACACATGTTGATGCCATTATAGATTCCATTGAACAGAAAGTAAAAAAAGAACTAAATGAAAAGCCATATCATAAAGAAGGATTAGACAATCTTACGTGGGTTCTCATTGATTATGCAAGCATCATCATTCACGTTTTCCAAAAGGATTACAGAGATTTTTACAATCTGGAGGATTTATGGGCCGATGCACCCATGCATAAATATCAGGATGTACAATAAACTAACAACGGAGGTAATTTAGGAATGGCTGACGCAAATCAGAATCAGAATCAAAATCAGGGTCAGAATCAAGATAAACAAGACAACAATAAGAAGCCTTATCCAAAATTTAACATTTATTGGGTATACGGACTGATCGCCATATTCTTCCTTTCCCTGAACTTCATGAACCTCGGAGGAAGTCCAAAGGAAACCACATGGCAGGAATTTCAGCGTACGATGCTTCAAAACCAGGATGTAGAAAAAATTGTTGTAATAAACAAGGAAAAAGCCGAAGTATATCTCAAGGATGAAGCCCTTCAAAACCCTGAATACGAAGAGCTTTTCAATGATGGTATGTTCTCCGTACCCAAAGAGGGGCCTCATTACTATTTCACCATTGGTTCGCTGGAAATGTTTGAGCAAAGAATCAGTGATTTCCAGGAAAGCCTTCCTGAAGGTCAATACATCCAGGTGAAATATGAAACCAGAAAGGACATCCTGGGAGAGGTACTTACCTGGTTGTTGCCCATTTTCATCCTTGTGGCCATCTGGCTGTTCATATTCAGAAGAATATCCAGAGGAGCCGGTGGTTCCGGCGGAGGAAACAACATATTCAACGTCGGTAAATCCAAGGCCGTGCTGTTCGATAAAGAATCGAACGTAAAAGTTGATTTCAACGATGTGGCCGGATTGGATGAGGCCAAAGTGGAAGTTAAAGAAGTTGTTGAATTTCTTAAAAATCCACAAAAGTACACGGAGCTTGGAGGAAAAATACCTAAAGGCGTATTGCTTGTAGGCCCTCCGGGAACAGGAAAGACGCTTCTTGCCAAAGCTGTAGCAGGCGAGGCCAGCGTACCGTTTTTCTCCATCTCAGGTTCCGATTTCGTTGAGATGTTTGTAGGTGTAGGTGCTTCAAGAGTACGTGACCTTTTCAAGCAGGCTAAAGAAAAGGCTCCCTGCATCATCTTTATTGATGAAATTGATGCCATTGGCCGTGCAAGAGGCAAGAACCCAAGCATGGGTGCCAACGACGAAAGAGAAAACACCCTCAACCAATTGCTTGCTGAGATGGATGGCTTCAGCAACAACATTGGGATTATCATCGTCGCAGCCACCAACCGTGCCGACATGCTTGACAAAGCACTGCTGAGGGCCGGCCGGTTCGACAGACAGGTACATGTAGATCTGCCCGACCTGAATGAAAGGAAGGAAATCTTTAAAGTGCACGTAAAACCACTTAAGACAGAAAAAGACCTTGACGTAGAATTTCTGGCTAAACAAACACCCGGTTTTTCAGGCGCAGATATCGCCAACGTGGCCAATGAAGCAGCCCTTATTGCGGCCAGAAAAAACAAGACAGCGGTAGGAAAAGAAGATTTTCTGGATGCCATCGACCGGATCATTGCCGGCCTTGAAAAAAGGAATAAACTGATCACCAATTCAGAAAAAAGAGCCATTGCCTACCACGAATGCGGCCACGCCATTGTCAGCTGGCTGCTGAAGCATGCCAGCCCGCTGGTTAAAGTAACCATTGTGCCACGCGGTAAAGCCCTGGGCTCTGCCTGGTATCTTCCTGAAGAGCGAAACCTGACCACCACCGATCAACTGATGGATGAAATGAGTGCTGCTCTTGGAGGAAGAGCTGCTGAACAACTTGTATTTGACAAAATATCAACCGGTGCATTGAACGACCTTGAAAAGATCACCAAGCAGGCATATGCCATGGTGTCTTATTTTGGCATGAGCGATAAGATCGGTAACCTTAGCTTTTATGACTCAACAGGTCAGAGAGATTTTATGTTCACCAAACCATACAGTGAAAAAACCGCTGAAATCATCGATAAAGAGGCACAGGAATATGTTAATAAAGCCTACCAAAGGGCTTATGACATACTGAAAAATCACCGCGAACAGCTCGATCAGCTGGCTGAAATGCTGCTTGAAAAGGAGATCATATTTTCCGACGATCTTGAAAAAACCCTGGGTAAGCGCGAAATAGACGATGAAAAGAAACAGAAGATCCTGGAAGAAGGGAAAAAAGTGAAGAAGATACACGAAGACAGCGATAAACAGCGTAGCGAGCACGAACAGGAGGAAAAGGAAAAAGAGCAGGAAAGCAGCGAAAAAGAAGAAAAAGAGGAACAGGAACAGGAACAGGAAAAAGAAGCCACAGAAGCGCATTCCCAGACTGAAACAAGTGATAACAATAAAGAAGAAGATGAGGAGGAGGAAGAATCAGAACTTTCGGAATCCCAAAAACGAATCTCAAGCAAGTTTGCACAGAATAATAAACACAGCAAAAACCAGAATAAAAATAAATAAGATCATTGAATAATCTCTTAAAACGGACTATTTCAGGAATTGCTTTTATTCTGATAATGGTCGGGGCCCTAATGGCAGGGCCTCTTACTTTTTACATCCTTTTTGCTGTTATCACCGTCCTTTGT
The DNA here is from genome assembly GCA_964399175.1 of uncultured Bacteroidales bacterium. Lineage (GTDB taxonomy): Bacteria > Bacteroidota > Bacteroidia > Bacteroidales > UBA12077 > JAGXLC01. The sequence continues at coordinate 5,840 of CAYNPZ010000049.1, forward strand.
CTCTTTGAAATCTATAAACTTGCTGATGTTACAGATGCAAATACACAAAAGGTGACGGGTATTATCGCAGGGCTTGTCATCTTTTCCCTCAACTTTCTTATTGCAGCCGGATTTATTGGGACTACCTGGCTTTTGGCCGTTTTACCCTTTCCTTTTCTGGTCCTCATCAGAGAACTATACAGAAAAGACGCCAATCCCTTCAGGAACATTGCTTTTACAATGGCCGGATGGATTTATCCGGTGCTTTTCCTTTCAATGGCTTGCCTGATTGCTTTTTTGGATGTTCCTCAATCCGGATACAACCACCACATTGTACTTGGTCTTTTTGTACTAATCTGGTCCAACGACACATTTGCCTATATAACAGGAAGAAAGTTTGGCAAACATAAACTATTCAGTCGGATTTCCCCGAAAAAAAGCTGGGAAGGCTCGGCCGGAGGATTTTTGTTTACAGTGCTGGCAGCAATATTAATATTTTTTCTGTTTAACCATTTAAACCTGCTGAATTGGATTATTCTGGCAATCATTGTTTCGGTAGCAGGAACCTTTGGCGACCTTTTTGAATCAGCCATTAAAAGAAGTGTGGGAACTAAAGAATCAGGCTCTTTGATTCCCGGACACGGAGGAGCTCTGGACCGGTTCGATTCTGCCATTTTTGTATTCCCGCTGGCTTATGCCTTCCTGAAGTTCGTGGCGTGACACAATAAAAATGAACAAAAACAACATCATTTTATCCACCTGAATAATACAATTAAGGCAGAATTAAAAATACACTGCTAATTTTATTCGTTTTTTATTTACCTTTGCTATCAAATGAAAGTCTGCTGAATGCATATACATAAAGAAGGGTATAAAATCATCCGTTGGTGTTTCTTCATCTTGCTGGTGCTGAACATAATCGTGGTGTTGCTGTCTATAAAACCTGCTTATTCTTGGATTATAGCCGGATTATCCCTTATTCTGCTCTTTTTGGTTATCCGATTTTTCCGCGTGCCATCACGAACCTCACCACTTGATGATTTAAATATTCTTTCTCCGGCCGACGGCAGGGTTGTTGCCATAGAACAGACCACAGAAGAGGAATATTTTAAAGATGAAAGACTGCAGATCTCCATTTTCATGTCAATTTGGAATGTGCATGTGAATTGGCACCCCATCAGCGGTACGGCGGAATATTTCAAGCATCATCCCGGCCAATACCTGATAGCCAAACATCCCAAATCATCACTTAAGAATGAGCGGACCAGCATTGCCATTAAACAAGATGACGAAAAGCGGATTATGGTAAGACAAATTGCAGGCGCCGTGGCCCGGAGGATAGTTAGCTATATCTCTCCCAATAAATCAGTCGATCAAGCCAGTCAGCTGGGCATCATCAAATTTGGTTCACGTGTGGATATCTCCCTCCCTCTGAATGTAAAATTGAATGTAAAACTGAAAGACAAGGTGAAGGGACAGAAAACCATACTGGCCCAGTGGAAAAAATAAGTTATTTAAAAAAATTATTGATGTGGACCTTTTCCAGTTGATTTTCGGAAAAAATAAATACCGCCTGCCTTTGACCATTGTTTATCTTTACCTTATCTTCTAAAATCACTGGAAAATCCGAAATAAGTTCTTCCACACGGCTTCTTTTCATCCCTACCCGGATACAGTTGCCCAGTGTCATCCGGTCTTCAGCAATCTTCAGGGTAAGGAATGATTCTTCATCTTTGCTGCCGCTGGCATAGAAAATAAAAGCATCATTGCCGCGGATAAACTGATAAATGGTATCTACAGAATGACCCGCGTTATCAAGACTCCGGCGGAACTTCTTCAGTTTATAATGCTGCCCGTATTGTTCCCTGAAATCTTCCAGTTTCAACACAGCCTCAACAGGATCCTTTAAGAAGGCATCCGATGTGATGGGCCGGCAATCGCTCTGAACAACGGCTTTATTTGCGGTACTGCAGGAAATACACAAGAAAAGCAAAACAACGGGAAAATATGAACGGATGTATAACATGATCTATGGATTTCAGCAGATCTTTAGCAAACAAATATAACATTTTAAATCAGAGAAAGAATAGCGCTACCCCTGCAAAAGCAATGAAGGCTCCCAATATCTCAAGAAAATTCACCTTTTCCTTGAAGTAGAGAACAGCCGGGGGAATGATAAGCACCGGCACCAGAGCCATAAGCGTTGAAGCGATTCCTGTTAATGTGTGCTGCACAGCAAGAAGGGAAAAAGCAACGCCGAGAAAAGGACCGAAAAAAGCGCCAATGGTTACACGCTTCATGGCCTTTCGGTTCCTTAGTGCCGACCGAACCCTTTGCCACCTCCTGAGTATGAAAAACAAAACAATAAAACCTACGGTGCCTGCAAAAACACGGATTTGCGTTGCGGCAAAAGCATTGTAATCCTGCATGCCAAATTTACTTAGCACCAAACCTGTGGCCTGGCCAACCGCGCCACCAAAAGCCAGGATGATGCCAACAACATGATAGGAAAACCGGAAGCTTACTCTATTCTTTTTTGGTGGTGCCTCAACGATCCGGGATGGATTGGGATTCCTGTTTTTTCTCTGTGAAATTACCAGGATGATTCCTGTTAAAGTAATGGCCATTCCAAGTATGTTTTCAGCAGAAAGCCGTTCATCCATGATCAGCCATCCGATAACTCCGGTGATGGGTGGTACAAAGGACATGATCAGAGAGGAAATGCGGGCACCAATGCGCACATACGCTTCAAAAAGAAACAAATCACCAAGCGAGAATCCGATAAGCCCGGAAATGATCAGCCATTTCCACTGATGCCACCCGGCATCCAGGGGAAGAAAAAGTCCACGGGTTATCCATGTAAAAATACCCAGCATAAATATGGCCATAAATAAACGAATAAGATTCACCGACAGCGAACCGATCTTCTTTCCGGCCGATTCAAAAGCCAGTGCAGTGGCCGTCCAGCAAAAAGCAGCCATCAGACTGGCAAATTCCCCAAAATGTGTTTCCAGCATAGCTATTTATTTACTTTTTATCAGGCAATAATAGATATCATGACTTTAAAATTACGGGTAACAAAGAAATAAAAAACAAGTCATTTTGATCAATGAGAGTGATAAAAGTTAATTTGAGAAACGGTTTAAAAAATTCACCGTATAAATTTGATATAATAAGTTTCGATTTTATATATTTACGCTGACAAATTCTTGTGTTCATGGGCAAAGTAAAAATCATTCTGGTATCACTTCTCATATCCTGCATATTTTCAGTTTCTTCTAATGCTCAGATTGATCAGGTTACTTTTAAAGATAGCATTTACGCCGCCACCTTCACGCACTATTTCATTCCAATGAAAATAAACAATACCGACACCTTCAGGCTGAGAAATACCGATGATATTGCAGCTATTGAATGGACACAAAACGGAAGAACCCTGGAGCTTGATTCACTGAGACATAGCAATGGTTTCCTTGTGTATCGCCACAAATTCAATGAGGCAGGTACTTACGACATAGGCCTGGAAGTAACCGAGCCCTCGGGATTAATTCATTATTCCACACAAACCATTTTTGTTGAGAGAACCATTGAAGTGCCCAATGTTTTTTCACCCGATGAAGATGGGATAAATGATGTTTTTGTTGTCAAATCAAGCGGAGACCAAAGGATTGAACTGGAAATCTATACCCGAAACGGCGAACTGATTTATAAAAAAACCGGTCCTGTGGTTTACTGGGATGGAAAACTGGCATCCGGGAATTTTGCTAACCAGGGGGTTTATTATTATGTGGTGAAAACCTTAGATCAACGCGAAGTGATAAAAAAAGGTTTTTTCCACCTTTTCAGATAGAGAGCGTTAAGGCCTCCCATTTTTCTGTTTTTTCCTTATTTCTAAAAAATACTTATCCATACATAATCTTCTCTTGAGCTCAGTCTAAAAATTGGTACGATTTGTGTTATTAACAAATAAACACTTTACCATGAAGAAAATCACCGGGCTCCTTATCTGGATCCCCTTTCTTTTCCCGGGTTGCAAAAACACGAACGATCCTGGAGTTATTCTGAAGAAAACCCGAAAGCAGATCATGGGTTTATCCACTGTTCAGTATAATCTCACAAGCAGGATTAAACACTTTGGATCCGATGATACTTTGGAAATTAAAGCATCGGTCTTTTGTCAGAAATTAAAAAACGATCAGCTCATTGGATACAAAATGAGCCTTGATTTTTCTGAACACCGCTACATATATAATCCCCCTTATCTCTATCAGATCAGCGCCGGCAGGAACGTGATACTGAAAATTGATGCATATAAAGATAAATCAGTTATTTACAATGACACGCTGATCAATGAAGCCATATTTCAGGATTTGTTATATACCGATTTCTATATGCATTACCCACAGGAAGGGTTCATTACTGAGTTGATAAATGAAACAAAAGATCACTGGAACATAAAAATCACCTATCCTCCGGAAGCAGGTGTCAAAGAAATCAGCAAGCAGTTACGCATTCGCAAAGATTTGCTTCTTCCGGATAAAATGACCTATTTTGTTCATTATCAAAATGAAACTCATCATAAAACGATTGAAATCAATCACCTCATGATCAACCTTCCTCCTGCGGAGGACAAATTTTCTGTTGATAAATACATCAAAGATTATCCCCTGAAGAATCGCATAATCGGATAGCCCTTAAAAGGAGAAAAATATAGTATTTTAACCTTATTGCAAAGCAGTATTACCGAAGAGTCATAATCTTCTGAAGAAGACTGCAACATCCTCTTGTTTTTACGCTTAACAAAATCGATACATTTTTGTAGACCCTTATATAAAACATAATAAAAAGGAAAATTCAGACTAATGGGGTAAATGATTATGAAGACCTATTTTGACAATCAAATAAAGATACCTGCAACAAACCAACCCCGGCTGGTCATCATCGGGGGTGGCTTTGGAGGCATTAAGCTGGCTTTCGGACTTAAGAAAAAAGGGTTCCAGGTCGTACTTTTCGACCGGAACAATTATCATACATTTCAACCTTTGTTGTATCAGGTAGCGACAGCAGGGCTCGAACCGGATTCAGTTGCAGGACCCCTAAGAAAACAACTGGAACCGGATCCTGATTTTTTCTTCAGAATGGCTGAGGTCCGCCGCATCGATACAAAAAATAAAACCATCGATACTGAAATCGGGGAGTTACCTTATAATTATCTGGTGCTTGCATTAGGTTCCCAGACCCATTACTATGGAATCAGTAGCATAATAGAGAATTCTTTTCCCATTAAACAGGTTACGCATGCTCTGGATTTCAGGCACCATCTTTTACAGAATTTTGAAGCGGCCGTCAATAAAGAAAACCCCGAAGGCCTGGAAAAATATTTGAATATTGTAATTGCAGGAGGGGGTCCAACTGGAGTAGAAATTGCAGGGGCACTTGGAGAGCTGAAAAAAAGTGTTCTGCCAAAAGACTATCCGGAAATGGATTTCAGCGGTATGAAAATCATCCTGGTAGAAGGTATGGACAGATTATTGGGCGCTATGAGAAAAAAGTCATCGGAACGGGCCCGAAAATATCTCGAAAAATTTGGGGTTAAAATTCGGCTGAATACGTTGGTGAGTTCTTTTGACGGGAATTATGTAGGGCTCAGCAATGGGGAATATATCGTAAGCAGAAGCCTGTTATGGGCATCCGGTGTGAAAGGAAATATAATAGAAGGATTGCCTCACAAGTCAATTGAAAACAACAGGATCAGAGTGGATGAATATAACCGGGTTCTTGGAACAAAGGAGGTGTATGCGATAGGAGATATTGCTCTGATGAAAACCCCTGATTATCCTAAGGGACATCCCATGGTTGCACCTGTTGCCATTCAGCAGGCCAGGCTCCTGTCCCGAAATCTGCATAAAATGCAAAAAGAGAATCATCTTCAAAACTTCCGATACACAAACAAAGGAGTTATGGCCACCATCGGCAGGAACAAAGCAGTGGTGGATCTGCCCGGAAAAATCAGTCTAGGCGGTGTCCCCGCATGGACCATCTGGATGTTTGTACATTTGATTTCTATCTACGGACTGAGAAACAAGCTTGTCGTGTTCATAAACTGGGCTTATAACTATTTTACCTATGATAAAGGTACCCGTTTGATCATTCGCAGGTTTACCCCTAAATTTGTGAGAGAAGAAAAGAATAAACAGTAGCATTTGAATACCATGCGGAATAATCAAAAAGAAATATCGTAAATAAATCCGGTTAATAATTGTAATTTTGTGAATATTCTTATATATTGATCCTTGTTAATTTTAAAACCTTTTTACTATGTATACAATAATCATACTTATTCTGTTATTCTTCGGAATACGGTTTATATACCTGGGAGCTAAAAAGCAAAAGAGAAGAAAAATTTATTATGGTGCGGCCATTATTGTGCTTACCTTTTTGCTTTTCCAGTTTATGTCGTTTTGGGGAAATAAACTATGGTTTGATTCCCTGGGTTTTTCCGAAAGATTCTGGATAGAGATAGGTGCCAAGGCAGGAATGATAATTGCCGGTGTGGTTATTTCGAGTCTTTTGATCCTGGCCTTAACTTCCTCCATCGACAGAAGGAACATTTTTTTCCGTTATCTGGCCCTGGGAATAGGTGTACTTTATGGTGGCATCTGGGGCCATACCAACTGGGAGGTTATACTGAAATTCTTTAACAGCGTTAATTCGGGAATCACAGAGCCCATTCTTCAAAAGGATGCGGCCTTTTACATATTCAATCTCCCGTTTTATAAGGAAATCGTAGCCTTTTTCATAGTAATTTTCATTATCTCCATCGGAGGATTGCTTTTATCCCTTTACTCACAGGATAACATGGGAGGTAAACTATCCTATGAGGAGATTAATTATCTTGGAGTTAAAATAGGTCGCTCCCTGGTAATCGCCGGATCATTGTTTTTCATTGCGCTGGCTTTTCAGAAATATCTGGCCAGGTATGATTTGCTGTTTTCAGACTGGGGCGCGGTTTCCGGTCCCGGCTGGACCGATGTGAATGTCAGGCTGCCGGTATACCTGATCTCCTCCTTACTTACTTTACTCATCGGAATTAGCTTCTTTTTACCTTTCACAAGAAGAAGACTCATTGGCCGACTCAGGAGATACAACATCGAACCCTACAACCTGGTGCCTTCCTTATTTGGAATTTCATTCGGTGCCATTCTGGTGGTCTGGCTGCTTCTGCTTGCCATTGTTCCGGGTGGTTTCCAGAGCCTTGTGGTAGAGCCCAATGAGATCTCCATGGAAAGACCTTTTATTGAAAATAACATTCAATTAACCAGGAAAGCTTTCGATCTGGAGGAGATTGAAGAAAAACAATATCCTGCTTCTCCAAAATTCACAAGACAGACCGTAGACAGCAACGAAACCGTGTTTTCAAACATCCGCCTTTGGGACTGGAATGCCTTGTTGCAGGTATATGATCAGTTTCAGGAAATAAGACTTTACTATGAGTTCAATGATGTGGATATAGACCGCTATACATTCGACAACAAGTATCAGCAGGTAATGCTCGCGGCAAGAGAGATGGAACTCACCAATATTCCTGACAAAAGCCAGACATTTGTTAATAAGCGGTTCAAATACACCCATGGTTACGGGCTAACAATGAGCAAAGTGAATGAATTCACAGAAAACGGATTGCCTGTTATGCCCATTAAGAATATTCCACCTGTAACCAGTCATCCTGACTTAAAGATAGACCAGCCTCAAATATATTATGGCGAATCGACCCGCACCCATGTGGTAGCCAACTCAACAACTGAAGAGTTTGACTATCCCAGCGGTGAAGAAAACATGTACACCTCTTATGAAGGTACCGGCGGAGTCCAGCTCTCCAGTCAATGGCGAAAATTCCTGTTCGGATGGAAGTTTGACGGCACAAAATTTTTCTTCTCCAGCTATTCGGATGAAGAGAGCCGCATCATGTTTAACAGGGAGATCAGCTCAAGAGTAGAAAAGGTGGCACCATTCCTTGAATACGATCAGGATCCCTATCCTGTACTTGCCAATGGTAAGCTATACTGGATCATCGATGCCTACACCACTTCCAATTCGTTCCCCTACAGCGAAACTTATAATTCACAGGAAGTGATTGAATATTCAATAGGTGAGCAGACCGGACAACTTGTAAACAATGTGGCATCACACCTCCATGGAATCAATTACCTGAGAAATTCGGTTAAGGTAGTGATGAACGCTTATAATGGCGATATAAACTACTATATATACAATAAAGAAGATCCCATCATTCAGGTATGGAATAACATTTTCCCGGAACTTTTCAAGGAAAAAAGTAAAATGCCGGAAGCACTCAGAAAACATGTCCGTTACCCTGTAGATAAGATGCTTGTTCAGGGACAGGTTTATGCAAGATACCATATGACTGACCCTACAGTGTTTTATAACCAGGAAGATTTATGGATCCGTGCCACTGAAAAATATCAGAATACCGTCAAACCAGTGGAACCCTATTACGTCATGTGGGAACGACCGGGTTCTAATGAAGCAGAATTTACACTGATCCAGCCTTTCACCCCGAAGAACAGGCAGGTATTGATCGGCTGGATTGCAGGTATGAGCGACGGGGAGAATTACGGACGGTTTATGTCTTATAAATTTCCCAAAGATAAAAGGATCCTTGGACCTCAGCAGGTTGAGACAAAAATTGACCAGGACGCCGAACTATCCAGTCAGTTGAGCCTTTGGGATCAACGGGGTTCTCGTGTGATCAGGGGCAATGTGCTGGCTATTCCGGTTGGAGAAACCCTGATATACGTGGAACCCATTTACCTGCAGTCAGAAACTGCCGCCTACCCGGAATTAAGGCTCGTATGCATTATGCACCAGAACAATCTCAGCTATGCTCCTTCATTTGATGAAGCACTTGAGGGAATTTTCAGGGGACAACCGGTGAGAGAGATCTCTGAGGTTGCAGAAGAAAAAGAGGAAGAAGCGAAGGAAGCTCCTGCTGAAGAGGAGGCTCCGGAGGTAACAGCCAACCGGGAATTGATACAGCAAGCCGATGAGCAACTGAACAACTACTTTAGGACCATGGGTGATCAGAATTTTGAACAGGCAGCCCAATCGCTTCGACAGCTCAGTGAAACACTCACCAAACTTAAACAACAGAGTCAACAGGATACCCTCAGATAGAAAACTTTCCATCACCGGATAAAATCAAAAAGCTCCGTGTTACCCAAAAACACGGAGCTTTTCTATCAAACCCAACCCAAAACTATTGTAAGTTCATTTCTTATAATCGATTGGTTTACGGGACCATAATGATCCCATCTCCTCCAAAGTTTTTCCTTTAGTTTCCGGAACCATTTTCCATACGAACAGGGCCGCCAATATACCCATGATGCCGTAAACCCAATAAGCAAAGCCATGATTGAAAAATTCCGTAAGAGCAACGTTATCATTCATCATTGGGAAAGTCCATGATACAGTAAGATTGGCTACCCACTGGGCTGCAACGGCTATAGACATAGCTCCACGGATGGCATTGGGAAATATTTCCGAAAGCAATACCCAGGTCACAGGACCCCATGACATAGCAAATGCGGCAGTATAAACGCCCATAGCAACAAGAGCCCCTATACCGAGGCTGTTAAAAAAGAAAAAGAAGCCTAAGGCAAACATACTGACAGACATCCCAATGGCTCCAATAATCATTAAAGGTTTGCGTCCGAATTGGTCTACAGTATAAATAGCGAGAACCGTGAATCCTAGATTTACAACTCCAACAAAGATTGTTTGAAGAAGAGAGACTTCGGTGGTAGCTCCCATGTTTCTGAAAATCTCCGAAGCATAGTAAAGTACCACATTAATACCAACAAACTGTTGGAATACGGATAAAAGAATGCCAATAACAATCAATTTACCGCCAAACGAAAGCCAGGGCAATCTCTTCTCTCTTAACGATTCCTTGATCTGGGGCAGAGTTCGCTGAGCGCGATCCAGACCAAGCAGCTTTTTCAGTGTGTTGATTGCAAGATCCTCCCTGTCCTTCATTACATGAAATCTGGGTGTTTCCGGAACAAAGAACAGCAATATAAAGAAGAGTGAGGCAGGAACTACTTCAGAACCAAACATCCATCTCCAACCAACGGTATTCAGCCATTCTGAGGGATTTCCCCTTGCAATGAAGTAGTTAACAAAATATACCACAACCATACCGAAAATAATAGCAAACTGATTCCATGACACAAGGCCTCCACGCTTTTCAGCGGGCGCAATTTCTGCAATGTACATGGGGGATATCATAGAAGCCAGCCCCACACCTATGCCTCCAATCACACGATAGGTGATAAAAGAAGATATAGGCGCTCCACTTATAAAATTTAGTTGTTCGGGTAGTGCCGAGCCAATTGCTGAAATCAGAAAGAGGATGGCAGCTATTAGCAAACCATTTCTTCGGCCTATATTCTGACTAATATAACCGGCTACTGACGCTCCGATAATACAACCCAGAAGTGCACTGGAAATAGTAAATCCATTAATTGAATTGGCCATATTCTGCGAGATCTCATTTTCGCCGGAAATAAAACGAAAATAAATCAACAGAAGCGCACCAATCCATATAAGGATACTATAACCAATGGCTTTTTTATAATGAAAAAGCTTGAATAAAAATCTGGAGATTAATATGGCTATAATAACAAAACATAAAGAGGCCAACAATTTGTATTGGAATATCACTTTCTCAGCCAACTCAGGATTATCGAACAACGGATCGATAAAAAAGGTACCGAGGGATTCAACTGCTCCGTTGATTACAGCAGTATCATAGCCGAACAGCAATCCCCCGAGCGTGGCAATAAGTGTTATAAGAAATGTATAAGTTGCAGAATTTTTTTCAGCCATAGGGTGAACTTTCCATTATCAAATGAAGAGGCGATTAACGGATATAATGATTCAAAAGATTTTCATAATATTCTTGCTTACCGCTTCTCTTTTCCGGTTCACCTTTTTTGGCTGCAATTTCCCTGAGATCTTCAAGACTCAGCTGCTTATTTTCAAATTTTTGTCCGTCTCCGGAATCAAAGGAGGCATACCTGTCCTTTTTCAGCTTCGGATATTCCGAATCATTCAAAATCTTATCCGCAGCAATCAGTGCACGGGCAAAGGTATCCATGGCGCCAATATGGGCATGAAACAGATCATCCGGATCGGTAGAATTTCTTCTGAGCGTGGCATCAAAATTCGTTCCTCCTCCCTTGAAACCACCGGCTTCCAGAATAACCAACATGGCTTCCGTTACTTCATAAACATTGTTTGGGAACTGATCGGTATCCCAACCATTTTGATAATCGCCGCGATTGGCATCAATACTGCCAAGCATACCGTCATTGGCAGCTACCTGAAGTTCATGCTGGAACGTATGGAGTGCAAGGGTTGAATGATTGGCTTCAATATTTAGTTTGAAATCATCCATCAACCCATACTTTCTTAGAAAACCCAACACTGTGGAAGCATCAAAATCATATTGGGCTTTGGTAGGTTCCATTGGTTTTGGTTCAATGAAAAAATTGCCTTTGAACCCATTTTTTCTGGCATAATCCCGTGTCATTTCCAGCATTCTGGAATAGTGGTCAATCTCTCTTCCCATTTTGGTGTTGAGAAGTGACATATAACCTTCGCGGCCTCCCCAGAAAACATAATTCTCCCCACCGAGTGCGATGGTCGCATCAATGGCTCGTTTTAACTGAGCTCCGGCATGGGAAACCACATGAAAGTCAGGATTTGTTGAAGCTCCATTCATATAACGGGGATGATTGAAAAGATTAGTGGTGCCCCAAAGCAGGCCCATACCTGAGTCTTTCTTCTTCTCCCTGGCATAATCCACAATTTTCTGCAGGCGCTTCTCACTCTCCTGAATACTATCAGCGGGATCTACCAGGTCAATATCATGAAAACAAAAATAAGGCACACCCAGTTTGGTCATAAATTCAAACGCTGCATCCATTTTGTCATAAGCCCTTTGCATGGGATCAGCGGCTTCTTCCCACGGAAGAGGACGTGTACCCACACCAAAAGGATCACTGCCGTCACCACAGAATGAATGCCAGTAAGCAACAGCAAACTTGAAATGCTCCTTCATGGTCTTACCCCCTACTACTTTGTTCTCGTCATAATATTTAAAAGCATAGGGATTGGTTGATTCGGGACCTTCATATTTTATTTTTCCGATCCCCTTAAAATATTCTTTGTCTCCTGTTAAATATTCCATAATGTTTTAGTTTTTAAGGTTCATATAATTATAATGCACTTCCGAAAACGGAAGAATATTCTACAATTGCTGATTCAACGTATTTTCGAGGGTGTTTCTCCACTGCTCATAGGCATTCTGGTATTCAGAAGCTCTTTGGGTATCCGGTTCAACTTCCGAGACTTTTTTCAGTCCGGTAAAAGCCTCCTCAAAATTCTTATAATAGTCTGCACCAATTGCTGCGCCTCTTGCAGCGCCCTGTGCTCCATCGGTATTATAAAGCTCAATGGTGGCATTGGAGATAGAAGCAAGGATGGTTTTGAATACAGGGCTGAGAAACATATTCGCATTCCCGGCACGTATCACAGAGGGTTTTATTCCGATATCCTTCATAATATCCAAACCATATTGAAATGCAAATACAATTCCCTCCTGTGCTGCCCGGAAAAGATGCTTCTGTTCATGAATGTTAAAGTTCAGATGATGAATGCTGCTTCCGGGATTGGCATTGTTCAATACCCTTTCGGCACCATTTCCAAAAGGCAGAACTACCAGTCCTTCCGATCCAATCGGAGCCTGAGATGCCAGCTCATTCATTTCTTCATAACCATAACTACCGGCAGCATTCCTTTTCAGCCAGGCATTGAGGCTACCGGTGCCATTTATACACAAGAGCACCCCCAACCTGGGCTTTTCCTCCGTATGGTTCACGTGAAGAAAGGTATTCACCCGGGAATGGGGATCGTATTTCACTTCATTGCTCACTCCGTAAACTACTCCTGAAGTTCCGGCAGTTGCTGCAATCTCGCCTGGATTGAACACATTCAGCGAAAGTGCATTGTTGGGCTGATCACCTGCCCTGTATGAAACAGGTGTTCCTTTTGTAAAACCTAACTCTTCAGCAACTTCGGAGGAAACCCCTATCTCTGAAGAAAAATTGGGCAAAACTCGAGGGAACAGTTTCTCGTCAAATCCGAAATAATCCAGTAGAAAATCTGCTTTCCCGTTATTCTTGAAATCCCAGAAAATGCCTTCAGAAAGCCCCGAAGGAGTGGTGGTGGCTGTACCGGTAAGCTTCATGGCTATATAATCGCCAGGTAATAATATCTGGGCAATTTGAGAAAATATTTCGGGTTCATGCTCCTTTACCCAGCCCAGCTTGGAAGCTGTGAAATTGCCCGGGGAGTTTAGCAGATGCTCCAGGCATTTTTCCTCTCCTATTTCCCTGAAGGCTTTGTTACCCGTTTCCACCGCACGGCTGTCGCACCAGATAATGGATGGCCGGAGGACTTTCTGTTGATTGTCAATGGGAACAAGACCATGCATCTGATAAGATATTCCGATGGCTTTAACATCCGAGGGCCGATAATCAGAATTACGGAAAATTTGGTGAGTGGCTTCCTTAAGGTTCTCCCACCACATCTCGGGATCCTGTTCAGCCCAGTCACTATGTGGCGCCTCCATCTTCATTTCTTCATCCGGACTCGTAGCCGAAGCTATACTACCGCCGGTAGAAAGATCTACCAGGCTGGCTTTTATAAAAGAACTTCCGATATCATAACCTATTGCATACATAATTCATGTTTCTGGATCATAGACATTATAAAACTATCAAATTTAAAATAAATTGAAAGGGATTCTGAGAAGAATGATGACAAAAAATCGTATTATTATGCCAAACAAAATTGAAAAAGTTTTTCCTTTTATCTTTAAAAACAAAATGTTAGTTTTGAAAGAGAAGAACATGCTTTTTTCCGGTTGCCTTTCAGGGATCATTGATATCTAGAATTCAAGCAGAAAAAGCCATTTTAAAAATTCTTGGTTACATTTTATAAAGCTAAAAAAATGAAACACTCAGGTAAACTCCTTATTCTTGCAGCAGCCATGGTTTTCATTCTGGGCGGATGCAAGAACGTCACCACACACGAAGAAAACGGATGGACAATTACAGCCAACCCGGAAACTGCCACACTTACTTTTGAACAGGAAGAACTGGATAAAATTGCTGATGAAATCCAGCTTATATTGAAAAAAGGAGAGAAAATTACCCCGCTTACTGCCTGGACCATAGAACAAAAGGAAGACACACTGCTCATAAGCACTGAAGAACCCCAAAAAACCACCTGGGAGTTCAGTGTTACCGATACAGTGCTGGATGTAGTATGTTCACATCCGGATGCACATATTAAAGGGAAGGCCCCTGCCGGGGAAAAACGGATTCCTGCCCGTGTTGCAAGTCAGGATAACGGGATTATGTATACCCAGATGGGATTTGTTTCCGCCACAAACATATACAACCTTTTTGATGTGCCCACAGAGGTTATGCTTCGTTTCCCCGGTAATAGCACACTCTCCCGAAACAAAGAAGACAACACCCTGATGGACATTCTGGTTCCCGTTACAAAAGGCAAGGAGGTAACCATCATTAACGACTATTACACTGATTTAATCGGACTTTCAAATTATCAGAAAGCGGATTTCAAACCTTTTTATAAACCCATTTCCGGCAGGTTTGAGACTGCCCCCACCGGGTGGAGTAGCTGGTACTGCTACTATATGGCTGCCGAACAGGAAGATTTAATGATAGAAACCAATGCCATTGCAGAAAAGCTGAAGCCTTACGGACTGGAATATGTTCAGCTTGATGCAGCCTACACCAAGGGCAAAGAAGCCAACTGGCTTGAATGGAACAAAGAAATGTATCCCAAGGGTGGCAAATTCTGGTTTGATCATGTCAGAGAGAAAGGATTGAAACCGGGGCTCTGGCTGAACCCCCACGGGGCGAATTATGCCAATCCTGCCATGGCTGATCAGTATCCTGAAAATTTCTTCCTGCGGGATTCTTCAGGAAATTTATCCAGTGCTTGTTGCTCTGCCGATTCTACAGTGGTTAGATTGGATTTTACCAATCCTGATGTAATTGAAGAACATACACGGCCGCTTTTCGACAAACTGGTAAATGACTGGGGTTTAAGCTATTTAAAGGCAGGCGGATGGGGCACCTGGATGGATTTCTTTGAGGAAAACAGAGAAAATGCATTTAATCCTGAAATGGACACCCGCGATGCCTACAGAAGCGCATTGACCGTTATAAGGGAAGAAATGGGAGAAGACAATTATATTCTGGGTTGCGCCATGCATGAAATTGGTGTTGGTTTTGATTATTTTGACGGTTCCCGTACCGGTGGCGATGATTATGCCCACTGGACCGGGGAGGGTCACTGGTCAGGCGGGATGCAGACCTTCTTTAATTCTCTTTTCGGGGCGAATTGGCTAAATGGTATTTGTTGGTGGTCCGATCCCGACAATGTGATGATCAGAGATCCCCTGAATATGGATGAAGGCAAAACCATCGTAAGCTCTATCTCTCTTTCGGGCCAGGCCTATATGAGCAGCGATTTCATCGCAGAATTTTCAAAAGAAAGATTAGAGGATTTCTTAAACAGCGATGTAAATGTCGGATGGGCCAGTCAATATCCTGATAAAGTTAAAGCTTTACCCGCGGAGAAACTGGAACTTTACCGAAAAACGATGCCTACCATGCCCATTCGTGCCATGGATCTGTATCCGTTCAAGAGCGATCCGACCTGCTGTCCGGAACCGAAAGAATTTCCGAGGGCAATGGACCTGAAAGTTAACGCAGAATCGGGCATGTACGATGTTGTAGCCCTTTATAACTGGAATGACAGATCTATGGAAAAAGTGCTCGATCTTCAGGAGGATCTTGGGCTTAAGACAGAAACCGATTACCTGGTTTTTGATTTCTGGAATCAAAAACTCCTGGGTACCTCCAGCGTAATGATCAAACAGGAAGTACCGGCACATGGCACAAAAGCTCTGATCGTAAAAGAAGTTAGCGAAACCCCGCAACTTTTGGCTACTTCCAGACACCTGACCTGTGCCTATAGCATCGAAACGCTGAACTGGAATGAAGAGAACAGAACGCTCAGCGGTACTTCCAGGGCAGTACCCGGTGATCAGTACAAACTGTTCATCCATGTGCCGGAAGATTATGAATTTGACCATACGGAAATCGATTCCAAAAATGCCTCTCATACCATCAAGCCAAACGGAATCATCGAAGTGGCATTCAGGGGACAGGAAGATCCAACGGATTGGAAAATAGTATTTAAGTAGAATGATTAAATGCTGGTAATATGAAGGCAATAGAACTAAAACAAATTTTGCTTGTTTTTCTGGGTCTTGTTTTTACAGCCATTTTTATGAACTGTGAAAAGGAGAAAGGAACAGATGAAATTACACAATTAAAATGCGAATACATGAAGCACCCGATGGGGATTGATATGGAAAATCCCCGGTTTTCATGGACCATTAACCGGAACGACCGCGGTGTTTCTCAGTCGGCATACCGGATACTGGTAGCGGACAACCGCGGAGATATAGACAACAATACCGGAAAGATCTGGGATTCCGGAAAGATACAATCTGGCCAGACAGTGAACATAAAATACGATGGAGAACCCCTGGAAAGCAGTGAATCCTATTTCTGGAAGGTGCAGGTCTGGTATCAAAATGGCGAACCGAGCGGATGGAGCAATGTAAGCAATTTTCATACGGGTATAGTCAATAAGAACGACTGGCAGGCCCAATGGATAGGAGCTGCTGACACTGCAATCAACGCTCCCCTGCTTCGGAAAACATTTAATCTGAATGGACAAGTGGAAAAAGCCATAGCCCATGTTACCGGTCTGGGATATTATGAATTTTTCGCAAACGGAAAAAAGACAGGCGACCATGTGTTGGATCCTGCCATCACCAGCTATAGCAAGAGGGTACTTTATTCTACATACGATATAACAGATGAACTGACATCCGGTTCCAACGCTGTGGGCATTATGCTTGGAAACGGGGCATTAAGGATGAAAAAAATTAAAGACCGGTATTCGTGGGGAGGCATAAGTAATGATTTTGGCGCCCCGAAGGGTTTGTTACAGGTAGAAATCACCCTGTCCGACGGAACACAAAAAACAATCACCACGGATGAAACCTGGAGCTCTTCTGAAGGGCCCGTAACTTTTAATCACTTTTACGCCGGGGAAGATTATGATGCCCGGAAAGAAAAACCAGGCTGGTCAACTCCCGAATACGATGCCTCTGGATGGCAGGGCGTGCGTATAACTGAAGATCCGGGAGGAATGCTTGACGCACAGTTGATGCAGCCTATGAGAGTAACAGAGACCATTGACCCGGTAAAAAGAACCTCACCGAAATCCGGACTATACCTTTTTGATATGGGACAAAACTTTCCGGGATGGTGGAAACTGGAACTTGAGGGCAAAGCCGGTGCACAGATCCGTATAAGGGCAGCAGAGACCCTGAACGACTCCCTGTTCCCAAAACCTTTGGAGACCGGTGACAAGCTCAGTACAAAACACAATTACCACGCAAACGTCTGGACATCTTATACCCTAAATGGTGAAGGAAATGAAGTATATGAACCAAGGTTTTTCTACACCGGATTCCGTTATGTTGAAGTTAAGGTGGATGAGCCCGACAATATTGAATCACTCAACATTCAAGGCCGGGTTGTTCATTCGGATATTCCCTACAGTGGATCCTTCTCTTCTTCAAGGTCACTCCTGAATGAAATACATGAGGCTACGATTTGGTCGCAGAGGGGAAATCTGCATGGTTATCCCACAGACTGCCCGCAGCGAGAAAAGGGAGCCTATACGGGCGATGGGCAGGTGATTGCTGAAGCTTCCATGCATGACTTTCACATGGCTGCCCACTATACCAAATGGCTAAACGACATGAAAGATGCCCAGCAGGAAAACGGGCGTATCCCGAATACCGCACCAGAGCTGGTTGGTGGTCATGGAGGCGGTATTGCGTGGGGTAGCGCATACATTCTTCTTCCCTGGTGGATGTACCAGTATTACAATGATACCAGGATAATGGAAAGCCATTATCCTACCATGAAAAAATACATCCGGTACCTTTATAACCTCGCACGTTCGGATGCCAATCCAAAGGAAAAATTAATCATAAATGATTTCGGAGGATACTGGGATTCCCTGGGTGAATGGTGTGCTCCGGGTCAGTCGGACGGACCGAACCATCCGGTAGTCAATACGGCTTATTATTACAAGGATGTGAAATTGTTTTCCCGCATTGCCAAAATATTAGGGAAAAAAGAAGATGCCCGAAGATACAGGGAACTTTCCGATTCTATCGCAACGGCCTATAATGAAAAGTTCTTCAACCCCAATACCAACCTTTACGGAACTGATTCTACCTATCAGACTTATCAGATACTGGCATTATCATTCGATCTGGTTCCGGAAAACCACCGGAAGGGAGTATTGCAAACCATTGTTGATGATATCAATAAAAGAGATAGACACCTGAATACGGGCATCATCGGAACCAAACATCTGTGGAATGTTCTCGTAAATTCCGGATACGCTGATCTGGCTTACTATGTAGCCACACAAACCACCTATCCCAGCTATGCATTCTGGCTGGAAAAAGGAGCAACAACCCTGTGGGAAAAGTGGTCCGGGCAGGCTTCACATAACCACCAGATGTTCGGGTCGGTGGATGAATTTTTCTATAAATTCCTGGCAGGCTTAAGATCCCCAACCGATCAGGGAACATCCCGCGGATACAAACAGATACGAATCAAACCCTTTATTCCTGATGATCTCTTATCTGTGGAGGCCTCCCTGGAAACCGTCAACGGAAAAGTATCTTCAAGCTGGAAAAACCAGGATGAATCCTTTAGCCTACAGGTGACCATTCCAGCCAACACA
>CAYNPZ010000050.1:0-24846 GCA_964399175.1 uncultured Bacteroidales bacterium
TATGGTATAGCGGATGCTTCTTCCTTCCTCTTCTTGTTAATCTGATTCTTACAGGCATATTTCTTTCTTTCCTTTAATTAAATTGCAAACCTATTTTAAAATTTAGTCCCGCAAAGATATAACAATATTTTATTCCGAAAAGAATTTTTTACAAATTTATTATAATTAATCATTTAGCCAAAATGGTTTGCATTTCTTGAAGATAGATAACTTTTCAAGTATTTATCAACATCCCGATCATTCTCCTGCCAGATTTGTTAAATTTATAAAACAATTTGATGCTTTTTGTTCGTTCCAAATTCAAATGAGTTAAAGATTTATGAGTAAGTTTTCACATTTGCATGTTCATACGCAATACTCCATACTGGATGGAGCTTCAAATATATCGGATTTACTGACCAAAGCCAAAGATGATGGCATGGAGGCTGTGGCCATCACCGACCACGGCAATATGTTCGGCGCAAAGGATTTTCATAACAAAGCCGGACAACACGGCATTAAACCCATTATTGGATGCGAGATGTATCTGGCACATGGCAGCCGTTTTGATAAATCCGACAAAAAAGACAGAAGCGGATATCACCTGGTGGTGCTGGCAAAAAATCTTACCGGATATAAAAATCTGATTAAGCTGGTTTCATATGCCTGGACGGAAGGATTTTACTATACCTCAAGAATCGATAAAGAACTGTTAAAGAAATACAGCGAAGGGCTGATCGTCTCCTCGGCCTGTATCGGAGGGGAGATTCCCAAAACCGCTATAACCAAAGGCAAAGATGAAGCAGAAAAGCTTGTCCTGGAATATAAGGAGATCTTTGGGGATGATTTTTACCTGGAACTGCAGAGACATCCGTCGGGTGATCCCGCAAAAGACAGGGAAGTATATGAAAATGAAAAAATAGCCAATGAGATCCTCCTTGATCTGGCCAAAAAGCATGATGTCAAAGTCATTGCTACCAACGACGTGCACTTTATTAATGGGGAAGATGCAGAGCCCCACGACAGGCTTATATGTTTGAATACCGGGAAGGATGTGGATGACCCGAACCGGATGAGCTATACCAAACAGGAATATTTCAAGACCACAGAAGAGATGAGTGAACTCTTCTCCGACATCCCTGAAGCCATTGAAAATACCCGGGAGATTGCCGATAAGGTTGAAGAATATGAGCTGGACCGGGAACCCTTGATGCCAGATTTCCCATTGCCCGAAGGTTTTGAGAATGAAGACGAATATCTGCGCCATATTACTTATGAAGGGGCTCGTGACAGGTACGGTGAGATAACGGATGAGATACAGGATCGCCTGGATTTTGAGCTTTCCGTTATAAAGGGCATGGGTTTCCCCGGCTACTTTTTGATTGTTCAGGATTTTATCAATGCAGCAAGGGAGCTGGGAGTATCTGTAGGCCCCGGCAGGGGTTCGGCGGCCGGCTCAGCGGTAGCCTATTGTATCAAAATCACGGATGTGGATCCAATCAAGTATAATCTCCTGTTTGAGCGCTTCCTAAACCCGGACCGGATTTCCATGCCGGATATCGATATTGATTTCGACGAAGACGGCCGCGACAGGGTGCTGGACTGGGTAGTAGAAAAGTATGGTGTAGACAAGGTTGCTCACATCATCACCTTCGGAACCATGAAAGCCAGGCTGGCCATTCGTGATATTGCAAGGGTGGAGAAATTACCTTTGGCTAAAGCCGACCAGCTTGCTAAAATGGTACCCGAGGCTCCTGGGATAACCTTTAAAAATGCATATGAACAGGTTCCGGAACTGAACAGAGAACGGGAAAACGGTGAAGACCTGGTAAGAAAAACACTGCAATATGCAGAAGTGCTGGAAGGCTCCCTTCGCCAGACAGGTTTACATGCCTGCGGTGTGATTATCGGTAAAGATGACCTGACTGAATATCTTCCCATCTGCACATCGAAAGATACCGATCTGAGGGTTACGCAATTTGACGGAGATCACGTGGAAAGTGTAGGCATGCTGAAGATGGACTTCCTGGGATTAAAAACCCTGTCCATCATAAAGGATGCTGTTGAGAATGTTAAGGAATCCAGAGACATCGACATAGATATAGACAACATTTCCCTTGAGGATAAGCAGACCTTTGAACTATACAGCCGCGGAGAAACCACCGCGTTGTTCCAGTTCGAATCGCCGGGTATGAAGAAAAATCTGCGACAGCTCAAGCCCAACCGGTTTGAGGATCTGATAGCCATGAACGCTTTGTACCGACCAGGGCCTATGGAGTACATACCCAGCTTTATCAAACGCAAGCATGGCCAGGAAGAGATCAATTACGATCTGCCTGTAATGGAAAAGTACCTCAAAGAAACTTATGGAATCACTGTTTACCAGGAACAGGTAATGCAGCTTTCTCAGGAGCTGGCAGGTTTTTCCAAAGGCCAGGCCGACTCACTGCGTAAAGCCATGGGCAAGAAGAAGAAAAAGCTGATGAAAGAGCTTAAGGAGAAATTCTTTGAGGGATGCCAGAACAACGATTATGATCTGAAAGTCATTCAGAAAATCTGGAACGACTGGGAGGCCTTTGCCCAGTATGCCTTCAACAAATCACACTCCACCTGTTATGCTTACGTATCATACCAGACAGCTTACCTGAAAGCTCATTATCCGGCCGAATATATGGCCGCCGTTTTAAGCAGGTGGGCTTCCAATATAGATAAGGTCACCACTTTCATGGATGAATGCAGAAGAATGGATATCCAGGTACTTGGCCCTGACATCAATGAAAGTAACCTGCGGTTCAATGTCAACCAGGACGGAAACATACGTTTCGGCCTGAGCGCTATAAAGGGAGTAGGCGACAGTGCCGCAGAGAAGATCATAGAAGAAAGAGAGCAGAATGGTCCTTACCGGGATATTTATGATTTTGTGGAAAGAATCAATTTGCATGCGGTTAATAAAAAATGTATCGAATCGCTGGCTACTGCCGGTGCCTTTGATAACCTTAACAATCTGAAACGGGCTCAGTTTTTTGCAGAGAACGGAAAGGAGATGAATTTTATTGAAAGCCTGATAAGATACGGCAGCAAATACCAGAACGACAAGCAAACCCGGCAGCAAAACCTGTTTGGTGAATCAGGCGGCATTGAAATTGCCAAACCCAAATTTCCTGATGTGGAGGAATGGCAAAAGCTGGACAAGCTGAATAAAGAAAAGGAACTGGTGGGCATCTATTTGTCGGCACATCCGCTGGATGATTTTAAAACCGAGATTGAACACTTTACCGACACTTCCCTGAAAGCTCTGAATTCAGATTTTGACAGGTTCAGAGATAAAGATGTGACGGTGGCCGGTATTGTGACCAATGTGCAACATGCCATGAGCAAAAACAACAAGCCTTATGGCCGGCTGACCCTTCAGGATTATACCGATTCCTATGAATTCATCATGTTTGGAAAGGATTATCAGGAGTTCCGAAAATTCTTCTACAAGGATTATCCCCTGCTTATCAAGGGAAGGATACAACCCAGGTTTAGCGACCGGAACCGTTATGAATTCAAAATTAAACAAATCTATATGCTTAGCGATGTAAAAGAGGAATTGGTCAATACGCTAACTGTAACCATTTCTTTATCAGACCTCAATGAATATCTCATCGAAGGTCTGAATCAACATACCGCAAAAAAAGGCAATGTAAGGATGCGATTCCGCATTGTTGATCCGGTAGACAATGTATCGCTCAATATGTATTCGCGGGCGAAACGCGTTGAACTTACAGACGGATTGATCGATTTTCTCAGGCAAAATTCAGCAATACAATATTATTCTTTATCATAAACATTTTTCCTTTATTTTTGTCAAATCAAATTTAAAATTCAAATTCTAAAAGGTTATGAGTATAGAAGTTACTGACTCCAATTTTCAAGAAAAGGTTCTTCAATCGGATAAGCCGGTCATTGTTGATCTGTGGGCAGAATGGTGTGGACCGTGTAAGATGGTTGGCCCCATTGTTGATGAGATCGGGGAAGAATATAATAATCAGGTGGTGGTTGCCAAGCTGGATGTTGACAGTAATCCGCAAACACCTCCCAAATACAGGGTACGAAACATACCCACAATATTGTTTTTCAAAGATGGCGAATTAAAAGACAAACAAGTGGGCGCCGTACCCAAAAATACGCTGCTTCAAAAGCTGAAACCGCTACTGGACTAATATCCATAGTTGCGGTTTTTTAGCAACATGATTTCAAATATTTATTTATTGCTGGCAATAAACTTGGAATAAGCTTCTTCCAGGGTGCAGGGTGTGTCGGCAGTGAATATTTGAATACCGGTGTTGTCGAGCGTGGATTTTGCTTTTGGACCCACTCTGCCGGTAATCAAAACTTTTACACCCAGACCGGCTGCTTTTTGAGCAGCTTGTATACCGGCTCCATGGGAAGCCTGAATGTTTTCCTGATTGGATATCCAGGATTTTTCGTTATTGACCGTATCATAAAGCAGAAAACCTGTAGCCCTTCCGAAATGGGGATCCAGCTGTGATTCCCAGCCCTCTCCTTTTGCAGTAAAAAGTATCTTCATAACATTGAAATATTTATGGTTATTGACTCTGATTGATCAGTTGTTTCCACAATTGTGCATTTTCCACAGCATAAGCCTTATAGGTATTATTGAAAAAAACATAGATCTCCCTGCAGTCTCTTATGAACAGATTGATCTTTTCAAATTCGCTTTCCAGTTGTTCTTTTGAGTATTGTGAATAATAAGGTTTGTTGGGCCCGTGAAACCGAAGGTACATGAAACTCGAAGTACACTTCAAATCCGTTGGAAAATCCCTGCTGTGAGAATACACAAGAGCCGCATTATATTCCTTTAATGTTTCAAAGACGTCGTCATCAAACCATTGTTCATTTCTGAATTCAAATGCATATTTGTATTCGGGCATAAAATCCAGCCATTCTCTGAGTCTTTTGGTGTCCTTTTTCATATTTCCCGGAAGCTGAACCAAAATGGGACCAAGCTGATCGCCCAGGATTTCAGGAATGGGCTTAACCTCCTCTAACTTTTCAGAAACAGCTTCATCGCTCTTAAGCCTTTTTAAATGGGAAAAATACCGGTTCAGTTTGATAATAAACTGGAATTGACCGGTTGTTGATTCTTTCCAGCTTTGAATGGTTCCTTCCGCTGGCGTTTTATAAAAGGTTGAATTCACCTCGGTACAATCAAAATGCTCTGCATAATATTGCAGACGTTTATTCTTGTCGGTTAACTCACCAGGATAGAAATTGCCTTTCCAGTCGTTATAGCTCCATCCAGATGTTCCGATATACCATTTCATAATGAATGCATTTTATACTTTTGCAAATTCTCATGAAAATAAGAACAATTTGAGAAAATATCAAATAAATGGTGGTTAAAATTTCTCCAACAAACAAATTTGTTTTCCCGGGTGAAAAAGAAATTTTGTGAATGCCCCGGATAAATTTTTTTGGTGCTGGAGAAATGTTTGACAGGAGTTTGACTAAGACCCGAGCGCTGTCGGATTTGAAAGTTTGATGTTCAGTTTTTTGAAGCACCGTTGTAGCTCCATTTCACATAAATTGAGCCCCAGGTAAAACCTGCACCAAAGGTGGCAAATATCAGATTATCCCCTTTATTTAGTTTCTCTTCCCATTCCCAGAGACAAAGGGGTAAGGTGGCGGCTGTGGTATTGCCGTATCTTTGAATGTTGATCATCACCTGTTCCTTTTTAATGCCCATCCTTCGGGCGGTGGCTTCAATGATCCTCATGTTTGCCTGATGGGGAATCAGCCAGTTAAGCTCATCCGGAGCAATGCCGTTTCTTTCCATAATCTCCACGGAAACATCAGCCATTTTGGCTACTGCAGCCTTAAAAACCTGCTGGCCTTCCTGGTAAATATAATGTTCCCTAGTGTCGACGGTCAGGTGGGTGGCTGGTTTAACAGAACCTCCAGCTTTCTGATGCAGATGAACCCTTCCTGATCCATCTACCTGCATGATCTCGTCAAGAATTCCATAGTTTTCTTCCGTGGGTTCCAGAAGTACTGCACCGGCACCATCACCAAATATGGGGCAGGTGGCACGATCCTGATAATCTACTATGGATGACATCTTTTCGGCACCTACAACAATAGCTTTCTTATACCTGCCGGATTCAATAAACCTGGATGCTGCCGAGAGGGCATATAAAAAGCCGGAGCATCCGGCGTTCAGATCAAAGCTAAAGGCATTTTTTATGCCTGCCTTATCGCTGATAATGTTTGCTGTTGCGGGGAACTGCATATCGGGTGTTACCGTGGGGCAAAGGAGAAGGTCAATCTCATCAGGGGAGGTGCCCATCTTTTCAAGAAGTTGATTCACGGCTTTCGTGCCAAGCTCAGAGGAACCTTTGCCTTTTTCTTTCAGAATCCTTCTTTCCTTTATACCAATGCGCGTCATAATCCATTCGTCATTGGTTTCCACCATCCGGCTTAATTTATCATTGGTTAGTTTGTAGTCAGGCACATAACCTCCAATCCCGGTGATTGTTGCAGTGATTTTACTCATTGAAACGCCTCTTTTACTTTCTCTGAGAGGTTTGCTTCAATAACATATTGAGTGTGTATAATCATATTCTTTATGGCAATATAATTGGAGATGCCATGTCCGATGATGATGTTGCCATTAACTCCCAACAAGGGTGTACCGCCAATATTTTCAAAATTAAAACGCTCGAAATATTCGTCTTTGATCCCTTTTCTTCTCAATAATTTGTATAAGGCTTCAGCTTCTTTCAGGATGATATTCCCTACAAATCCATCGCAAACCAACACATCTGCCTTACTGTCGAAGATTTCGTTGCCTTCTACATTTCCTATAAAATTGAAATTCTTTGTGCCTCTCATCATCTCATAGGCAGAACGGACCACGAGGTTGCCCTTTTCTTCCTCTTCTCCGATGTTAATAAGACCAACCCTGGGATCTTTCTTATTATAAACATATTTGGCATAAATGGAGCCCACCACCCCATACTGATAAAGAACATCCGGTTTGCAGTCGGGGTTAATGCCAACATCCAGCAGAATAGCAAAATCTCCGTTAAACTGGGGAATGGATGCGGTAATTACGGGACGGATAATGCCAGGAACCGGTTTGATGGTATATATCGCACCCACCATCATTGCACCAGTATTGCCTGCACTGGCAAATCCGTCTATCCTACCCTCTTCCAGCAGTGCATAACCCTGCTTGATACTCGACCAAGGTTTCTGACTGAATGCTTTGGCAGGATTTTCTCCGTTTTGTATGATTTGATTGGCATGGATTATCTCAAAAGGGTTTTGAGAATAACCTTTATCCTTCAGGATATTATTTATTTTGGTTTCATCTCCGATGAGAATAAGTTCTGCATTTGAATTAAGATCCTCCTTAGCTAAAATTGCTCCCGAAACCGTAGCCTCAGGAGCAAAATCTCCGCCCATAATATCCACACCAATCCGCATTTTCAAGTGTTTCAATTTTAAGCTTCAAATCCCTTTTCAACTGCCATTTTTCCTCTGTAAAAACCACACTCCGGGCAAACTCTATGATATTCATGAGTGGCACCACAATTGGAGCAGGTTGTCGTATGCCTTCTCTGAGCTTTGTAATGCGTTCTTCTCTTGCGCTTTCGCTGTTTCGATGTCTTTCTCTTTGGATGTGCCATTTCTTATTCGCTTAATTTCGTTTTACATTAATATGTTTCAACTTTTCCCATCTCGGATCGATGGCTTCTTCATTTTCTGCTTTCTGATGCTGTTTAAGCAAATCAAGCATTTCCCTGTTGCAAGTGCTGTTCCCGTTTTCATCATCGGGATGGGTTCGCTTCAGTGGCAATGCAAGATGAATGCTTTCATAAAAATACTGAGCCAGACTGACAAAAGATTGATCAGGCGTAACTTTGACCACTTCATCGTTCTCCTCATTTACCTCTTCTTCGGTCCTGACATACAAGGTTCCCTGAAAATACAAGGGGTGCATGAAAAAATCAAGGCATCTGTCGCACATGACATTTACCTCGCCCTCCATAACGATATTCAGGGTAATTAACCGTTCCTCCTTGGTAAGAACAACCCTGACATCAATCTTCCCTTGCTGAATCTCAGATTTTTCAAAATTTGCAAAGAACCTGTCTTCAATCTCAAAAGTGAAATTGTGTACGCCTATATCCAGGTCTCTGAAATTAATCCTGTATTTCTTTAAATAGCCCACGTTTCACCTCCAAAATATTCGTGCAAAAGTATAAATTAATCTTTGAAATTAAAAGAATCCCTTTTCAATATTTTAATAACCTGCCTGATCTGAAATATTGATTTTTATAAAATTATTCGGCTAATGTATTATTTTTGTTTTTTATAAAACTGATCTAATTAATTTGGGAAAAGAAAGGGATAATGCATCTGAAATTTAATTTTTGTCTGATAACTTTATTATTGGTTTATTATTCCGTATCTTCTCAGGATAGAATAACGTTAATGCATTATAATTTGTTGTATTATGGCAAGCATACTGATTTCTGTAATACCACGAACAATGAACTTTCCGGGAAACAGCAGCATTTGAAAAAGATACTAAAGTATGTTCAACCCGATATCTTAACGGTTAATGAACTTGATGGAAATGGTTCCCACCCCCATGAAAATGACGCGGTACATTTGCTGGATCATACGCTGAATGTGGACGGAATGACACGCTACCGAAAAACCCCTTTTAATAAGACCTACCTGGCCAATACCCTTTTTTACAATGCCAATAAGTTAAAAGTGCATTCCTGGCATTCCATTCCACTTTATGTAGGTGATTATGAGAAGATTTTCAATGCCTATACATTTTTTTACAACGCCGCGGACATTGCTCAAACCGCCGATACCACTTTTTTAACCTGCTTTGTCATTCACCTTAAGGCGGGCATCCATGATACCGATGCCCGGCACAGAGGCAACGAAGCAGAGATCCTTACGGATTACATAGAAAATGAGATGCCCGATTCCGGTAATTACATCATTTGCGGCGATTTGAATGTGTACCACAATGATGAGGAGGCTTTTCAAATCCTTACCAGGGAGGGAACCGCCGGACAGGGTTTTTATGACCCGGTGAATCTGCCGGGTAACTGGCACGACAGTGAAAATTATAAACTATACCATACCCAGTCCACTCATAGCGAAGGATCATGTTTTGCCGGCAGCGGAATGGATGACCGGTTTGATTTTATTCTCTTCTCAGGTTCCATTATGGACAGCGCCAGGTCTGTAAAATACGTCCCCGATAGCTACACTACCATTGGCCAGGATGGTGAAGGATATAACGCTTCACTGAATATTACTTCCAATGAAGTTGTGCCAAAAGAAATAGCACGGGCTTTGTATCATTTCTCCGATCATCTGCCAGTAAAAGCCCAATTGGAGATTGATGAAGAGCCTGCAGTAGAATTGGTATTTGACAGCATTTTCCATCAGCCTGCGAATCCCTTGGCAGGAGATAGTGTCAGGATTTATTTACAATTGACGGATACCGAGGGATGTATCTCATCTGTCGAGATTCTTTGGGGAAATCAATCACAGCAACTCTCCCGTCAATCAGAAATGACACTTACAGGAAATTTTTATTCAACTTCCATAAAAGGCTCGGAGGAGCTTTCGACCCTATATTATCAGGTGGAAGCAACGGATTCTTCAGGAGAAGCATTGCTTGATTCAAAAGAAAGGAAGGTAGTATTTGAAAAGGATACCCTGGCATACATCAACTCTGATGAAACTTTGCACATTAAGATATCCAATCCCGTAGAAAAACAGTTGGCTTTATATCTCCCGGAAAACTTTTCAGAGGATTTGCTTGTATCAATAGTGGATTTAACCGGCCGGACCAGATTAAGTCAACGCTATTCCGGTTATTGCGGGAACCGGTTATCCATTCCTGTTTCCTTTCTCCAACCCGGTATCTACTGGATCAGAATTCAACATAAAAGTGTTCTTAAAATGAATAAGTTTATAAAGCTATGAAACATATATCAAAAATAAGAACAGGTATCTTTTTATTTCTTTTCTTCCTGGCATCTATTGAGGCAAGTGCCCAATATTATATGTCGGGACAGGAACCCGCGTCAACAAGATGGAGGCAGATCAATTCAGCCCATTTTCAGGTGATTTTCCCGGAAAATTTTACTGAGAAAGCCAGGTATGTGGCAAATATTCTGGAATATTCTTATGAAAAGGTAAGCAGCTCCATGAATCATCAACCCAAAAAGGTTTCGGTGATCATCCACAATAAATCGGTAACCTCCAATGGCTTTGTAGCTCCTGCCCCTCACAGGATGGAATTATATTCGGTGCCGCCGCAGGACAACAATCCGATGCCCTGGCTTGAGCACCTGGTCATTCATGAAATCCGGCACTGGGTGCAGATAGATAAATTGAACCAGGGGCTCACACGGATACTTAATTATGCCTTTGGAGAGCAGTCCACTGCTGTGGTGGCAGGCTTGCTTCCCATGTGGTACCTGGAAGGTGATGCGGTAATATCGGAAACAGCTCTTACAGAAGATGGCAGAGGAAGGATCCCTGATTTTAGCAAAATGGTCAGAAGTCGCCTGAGAGACTCTCTGCCGCTTTATTCCTTTGACAAAATGTTGCTTGGATCCTACAGGAACAATACCCCCAACCACTATGAACTGGGTTATCATATGACTTCCTATGCACGACACCGATATGGTGAAGCACTCTGGCAGGACGTCGAGAATTATGTGGCCAGAAAACCCTATAAGT
Organism: uncultured Bacteroidales bacterium; assembly: GCA_964399175.1. Classification (GTDB taxonomy): domain Bacteria; phylum Bacteroidota; class Bacteroidia; order Bacteroidales; family UBA12077; genus JAGXLC01. The sequence continues at coordinate 10,774 of CAYNPZ010000050.1, forward strand.
TGCTTTCCTTTAATTTCGGGCTGGATCGTTTTACAGGTCAATATAGTGCAGAAATTTACGATTCGGCCATGACTTTTTATGACAGGTTTTACTTTCCGCAGACCTCTAATGACAACAGGGAGAGCGCCGGGGAAGTTAATACCTCCTCCCATCAGTCTTATACGAGCTACCGCTATCCCAGGCATACAGAAGAGGGGGGCATACTGGCCCTGAAAAAAGATTACAGCAGATTGCCACGTTTTGTAAAAATCGTCAACGGGAAGGAAGAAATCGTTCATATACCCGGCAGAATGACTTTCGACAGGTTCTCCTATGCAAATGATTGGATTGCATGGTCTGAGGAAATACCCGATGTCCGCTGGAGCCATCAAAGCTATTCTGTAATTAAGATGTTCAACATGCAGAACGGTATGGAACGCACACTGACGGAAAAAACACGGCTTTTTGCCCCTGATATTTCAGATGATGGTAAGCTAATAGCCGCGATCCAGGTTACCCAGGAAAATGAATACAACCTGGTTGTTTTGGATACGGAAAACGGATGGATACAGAAGCAGTTCACCCATCAGGCGGATATCTTCCTGCAACAGCCCGTTTGGTCAGCTGACGGGAAGTATATATATTTGATAGGCACCGATCAAAACGGAAAAGGCATTTATCGTGTGAATTATGATACCGGTGAATGGAAACCGGTTATGAAACCTTCATTCCGGGAAATTCAACATTTATCAGCGGGGAGCGGGTACATTTATTTTAAGGCTGCAATGGAACACAAGGAAGAAATCTTTGCATTTGATCTTGCTGATTCTGAACTGAACAGGGTTACCCATTCGTCTGTAAATGCCAGTGATGTGAGTTTTTCCTCTGAATCGAACACCATTATATATGCCAGCTTTGATTCGGAAGGATATAATCTTTTCGAAAAGAAACTGGATCCCGGATCATTTGAACCTGTAAACAAAGAATATGACGGAGAGAACCTGATGACCAGGTCACTCCGCAAGGGTGAAGATCAATTGTTCCGCTCCGGGGAAATCCCCGATCAGCAATATAATACCACAACTTACAGAAAGTGGAAGCACCTGTTTAATTTTCACAGTTGGGCTCCTTTGTATGTGGATTACAATATCAATCAAAAAAGCATATCGGATATTTCTCCCGGGATCACCCTTTTTTCACAGAACCTGTTAAGCACGGCCTTAACCACATTGGGTTATTCTTATCAGTCAGGAACCCATAAATTTCATAGTCAATTTGTTTACAAAGGCTGGTATCCGGTATTCAGAATTTCAACAGATTATGGTGGTCAGCCTCAGGTAATCAGGCATTCTTCTGTAGAATGGGCACCAGAACTGAGCAATGATTACATGAAATTCAACGCCTCTGTTTCACTACCCCTGAATTTTACAAACAACAAATACATTACCGGACTGATCCCCTCCATGAAATATGAATATGACAGAAATTACTATCACAACTATGTGGAGAATTATTACCTGCGGGGAATAAAAACCATTGATTACAATGTCTGGTTTTACCACTATCAAAGGATGGCCCATCGGGATCTGCAACCCAGATGGGGGCTGACTCTTGACATGAATATACGTACGTCGCCATTTTCAGAAAACATTCTTGGCAATATGACGAGCCTGACGGGAAATTTTTATCTCCCCGGATTCATTGAAGACCACGGAATTCAACTTAGAGTGGGATATCAGAAGCAAAACCCTGAAGTTTATCTGTATACCAGCTATTTACAATTTCCCCGGGGATTTCAGCCTTCAGTAACTCAGAAATTGTTCACATTTAAGACAGATTATAGCTTTCCACTCTTTTATCCTGACTGGAACATTCCTTCGGTAATGTACGTAAAGCGTTTTAAGGCAAACCTTTTTCAGGATTATGCGGTAAATCAGTATCAGGCTGTAAGAAACGAACGAAGGGTATGGGAAAAACAGCGGCTATATTCATTGGGGGCCGAAATAACCAGCGATTTCCATTTTGCCAGGTTCATATTTCCGTTTTCAGCCGGAGTGAGGTATTCCTATCTGCCCCGGTTTGCCGATCATCGTTTTGAATTGATATTTAATGTAGACTTTTATCGCATATACAGCAACTTATTTTAATTATGGATGCATTGGTAAATTTCATACGAGACATCGGCCTCACCCCGCATGTGGTGTTTTACGAAGTACTGGTATTTTTTATCGGCTTGATTCTCTTGCAAATAATAAGGAGAAGCCTGAAAAGTATGAAGAACAGGGGAGAATCATTCATCAGCAGGCTACGGTTTTTCGAAGCAGTAAGATCACGGGGGCCTTTCAAGTCTGTTAAAAAACAAAGGGAAAAAGCCTTAGAGGGGTATGCCCAGCGTTTTTCTATAATCCGAAGAACCATACTGATCATTTATGTGCTGATATGGATTATGGCCCTGATCACTCCGTTATTTGGCAAGATAACCGGAACCTTTGTATCCATCATTGCTGCTATCATTGCTGCTATAATCGGTATTGCCGCGCGCCCCTTCCTTGAAAATATGATTGCCGGGGTAGTCATCACCTTTAGCAGACAATTCCGGGTGGGTGATACAGTGCTTATAGACAAACAGTATGGGACGGTAGAGGATATCACCATAACCCATACAATTATAAAATTATGGGACTGGAAACGCCTTGTCATCCCCAACAGTTCCATGCTGACCAAGGAGATGGTAAGCTATACCACAAAGGATAGCTATTTGTGGGCATATGTTGAATTCTGGGTTTCTTACGATGCAAATATTTTTAAAGTAGAAGAGATCGCTCTTGATGCGGCCTCAAAAAGTCTACATTTCGCGCGCACCGGAGTACCCCGATTCTGGATCATGGAAATGGGCCAAGAGGGCATCAAATGCTGGGTTGCTGCCTGGACATTAACCCCTACCGATTCCTGGTACCTGAAAATTGATATTCGGAAAAGGCTGATTCAGGAATTTAAAAAACACGGCATCAAAACCCATACCTATAATCTGGATGGAGGAAAAGCAGGCTTCTTTGATCAGGAAGGTGATTCCGATAAAGAACAGTAGACCTTTATTCTATGTAAAAGTGGATTGTGTCTTCCTTTTGGTTTCCCAGTTTGTCTTCAGCGGTGACTTTAATATCGTAAGCCCCTTCAGTAAATTCTTTTAGCAAGCTCCTATATGACTTTTCCTTGCTTCCGTTAACGGAAAAATACATATTGTCAAAACCAACCCGTGTATCCGTTGCAGAAAGAAAAAGGACTACATGCTCCGGGAAAACAGGATATTGCACTCCATCGAGAGTTTTTTGAGAAACCGGTGGCATGCTGAACCGATGAAAGATTTTCGGTCCTTCATTGTCCACCTTACATACAAATTCATCAACACTCATATTGTCCAGATTGTCATAGCCCGTGTACTGGACGGAATAGATTCCTTCCTTTTTAATGGAAAACGGGGCTTCATATTTTTTCATGCTTTCATTATCCTCCACCCGGTATTCTATCCGGTTAAACCCTGACTCATCGTCTTCTCCGGTTAAACGGATATTGGTTTTGCTGTTTATATAAGTGGTATCCCTCATGCTAAGCACGGGCCCCGTAAACCGATAATCAAGTGTTGGCCCTGAAAGATCCACATAGGAGACATTTGAGCGGTCGGTCAGCTTCTTCTCCTGTATTTTGTTGTTAACACTGTCAATGGCCTGTATTTCTATATCCAGGTTACCAGGCTTATTAAGAGAAAATGGCTTGGTATACTTTTTAAACGGTCCATCATTGATGGAATACCGGATCTCTTTCACTCCCGCTTTATTATCCATTGAAAGCAATTTGAGCCTGTTTTTGCCTGAAAAATATTCCTTCCCGTTGGCGATATAGGTATTTCCCATAAGTTCTTCCACCACCCGGGGCGGAGTTTTATCAACATAAAAACGGAATATTTTTTCATCTTCCTTATTTTTCACCTCATCCATGGAGTAGAACGTTAGCATATGCTCACCCTTACTAAGATTTGCTGCATCTATCGGTTGCTGATAAGTCCTTTCGTCACCACCGTCGATTGAATAATAGGTTTGTTTTACCCGTGTCATCTGATCGGTTGCCTCCAGGTGTAGCTCAGACCTTCCTGAGATTATATTTTTATGCTGATCACCCGTTATTTCATGATTCGTGCGGGGTCCTGAAAGATCTATGATGATTTCATTTTCTTTCGGCTCCTCTGCATTTCCAACATGATCCACTCCATAATATCTGAGCGTTAGCTTTTTTTCTTCATCCATGTGGATGGGATCTGTAATTTTTTGATAAGGTTCCCGGTTGATTGAATAATATACATCTTCTACACCCGACATTTCATCCAGTGATTCAAATTGCAGTCTGAACTCCTGGCCTGCCATTATCCTGTTTCCATCAACTATCACGTCTTTAATATTCAGATCCAGGCGAGTTTCGGGCGGTTTGCTGTCGGCATATATTTCAAATACGATGTCCTCCTTGGGGTAGACATATTTTTTTGTTTCAGGATCCACCTTCCAGGGTGACCGGACGGTATTGTAACCTTCCATATCAAGATACATGGGATTGGCATACTCAGGTGTCTTTTGGCTTTTCAGAAGATAACTGGCGGTATCTTCCCTGGGGGACCCAGAAATCCTCAAATAAATAGGTGCTTCCCGGTTAATATATAACTTGCCCTCAGGCGACCTGTAAATGGATTTTTCATGATCCAGTGGTTCCTGAGCAAGAATGATTCCCGGTAGCAACAATAGAAGCAAGATTATGATGTTTCTAAAATACATATTGTTATAGTTTTTATCGTAAAACCGGCGCAATTTAAGAATAAGCGGAGTTCTTTCCAATATTTTCATGGCTCAGCCAAAAATGTATATTTATAGAGGGCTTTACGAGCACGATAAATAAAAAGTTTTAATTTTGAGATGAATTTATCCTAAAAATTGATGAATGTATGCGGAAATACAACAGGGTATTAGTTAAATTAAGTGGAGAAAGTCTGATGGGCACCAAAGACTTTGGTATCGACATGGAAAGTCTTAAAGGCTATGCCTCCCAGATAAAGGAATTGGCTGATGAAGGTGTTGAGTTGTGTATAGTAATAGGAGGTGGCAATATATTTCGCGGTCTGGAAGGCGCTGGAAAAGGCTTTGATCGTGTAAAAGGCGATCAGATAGGCATGCTGGCCACGGTGATCAACGGAATGTCCCTGCAATCAAGCCTTGAAAATATGGGAGTAAAGGCACGGGTTTATACTGCCATACGGATGGAGCCTTATGCAGAATACTACGTGAAGGAGCGTGCTATTGAATCCCTGAACGAAGGGTATGTAAATATTTTCACAGGAGGAACCGGCAATCCATTTTTCACTACAGATTCTGCAGCAGCCTTAAGAGCCTTGGAAATCAATGCAGATGCTCTGTTGAAAGGAACCCGGGTAGATGGGGTTTTTTCGGAGGATCCTGAGAAAAACCCGAAAGCCAAAAAATTTGATTCCATTACTTATAACGAAGCCATAGAAAAACAGCTAAATGTAATGGATATGACCGCTTTTGCATTATGCCGTGATAACAACCTACCCATAGTAGTATTTAACGTAAATAAGCCAAAAGAATTAAAGAAAGCCATTTATGAAGATCATATAGGCACGCTGGTACACCAATGATTTGAACAATTAAGGAATGCCACCATTGAGATTGCAAGGTTGATAACAGGTAACGGACCAGGTTTACGGAACCATACCAAGCCTCTTGCCGATGGAGCAAAGCCTGTTGCTTGTGTGTCCCCAACTGACCGGACTTATAACGGCTACTGTAAGTTGTTTTGCCCTTTCTTACGCTTCTTTTATGAAGATAGAAATTTGTTCAAGATAAATCCAATGCTCTGATCAATAAAATTTTTGTTAAATTTGAACAAAATAATTAAAGGAAAGAATCTTATCCCTGTATCAGGGAACTTTTCAATTTCTGGAACTTAAAACCAAAGGGACTATGGATACTGAAGTACAAAATGTAATTAAGGAAGCCAAGAAAAAAATGAATAAAGCCATCAATCACTTATCGGAAAATCTTGCAAGGATCCGCGCAGGTAAGGCTAACCCGAAAATTCTCGACGGTGTGATGGTAGACTATTATGGCGTGCAAACACCATTATATCAGGTAGCCAATATAGGTACCCCCGATGCAAAAACCATCACCGTGCAACCGTGGGATAAAAATGTGATTGATAAGGTAGAAAAGGCAATCATGGATTCCGATCTGGGATTGAATCCTTCCAATCACGGCGATATCATAAGGATCAATATACCGCCTCTTACAGAGGAAAGAAGAAAGTCACTTGTCAAACAAGTTCATTCTGAAACAGAAAACTCCAAGGTGAGTATTCGGAACGCGCGTCGTGAGGCTAACGACAAGCTGAAGAAAATGAAAAATGAAGGTACTCCAGAGGATGAAACGACGAGAGCAGAGGAAGAGGTACAGAAACTCACAGATGAATCCGTGAAAAAAGTGGATGAGATACTCGAAGAAAAAGAAAAAGAAATCATGACTGTATAACCGGAAATCTTATCATCCGGTTCAGCCGTCCGGATCAAACGGCTCGTTTTAGTGACTAAATACAGTTATAAGGCCCCGGCCTGTATTTTATTCTCTTAAACCTAAGAATCGTCATTTTACTTTTGCCCGGTAGCGGTTCATTCGAAGATTCTGCCGGGCTCATTATATAATATAAATCTAAAAGTTGAATTCCGAAGTATTGAAAGCGATCTTAAGGATTTTTTCTACATTGCCTTCATCATCCATAATGGGCGTATAGGTTTCAGCCAACACATAGGTTTCGCCGTTGACTTGAATCCTGTTGATGTCTTTTTTCTCCTTTCCGGACCTAAGATCATTCCAGAACTGATCGTACGCCTTTTCCTGCTCTTCAGTAAGCTGCAATTTATTTGAATGATGTGTGCCTATGACCTCTTCCCGTTTCAATCCTATAAGATTCAGATACCTGTCATTAATGTCCAGGATTTTTTCTTCGGTGTCGTACTCCACAATATAATTGGCTTTATGGAAAGCATTAATAAGATGTTCCATTTCAGCTTTTTTCCGGGAATTTTCCTCCTGTGTTGCTTTTAATTCTTCCATATTCTGCCGCATCTCCTCCTCCTGAGCTGACAATTCCTGAGATTGCTGTTCGGATTGTTCAAGCAGTCTCTGAGTCTTCATGTTCACTTTAACCGATGAAATGGTTGAAGCAATACTTTCTGCCACCTTCTCGACAAAATCAATCTGAAATTGTTCAAATGTATTAAAAGAAGCAATCTCAATGATTCCGTGCAATTCATCTTCAAGCTTCATGGGTACGATCAGCAGGCTGTCCGGATTTGCATCTCCCAAACCTGAAGTAATCTCTATATAATCCTGGGGTATATTTTCCATATAAATGGGTTGCTGCTCGATGGCACAGGTGCCTATCAAACCATCACCGAAATCAATACGTTTTTCAAAATACTTTTTCCGGTCGTAGGCAAATGCTGAATACAACTCAAGGTGCTTATCATTCTCATCTTCATCATTAACCAAAAATATTCCACCCTGATTGCCTTCCAGGTAATAGACCAGATTTTTGATCACCTCATCGGACAGCTTTTGAAGATCATTGTTATTTTGCCTCAGGATCTCAGCAAATCGATTCAGCCCTTCATTGGTCCATTGCCGTTTTTGCTCTTCAATCCTTTGTTTTTCTTGCTCTCCCCGGGCCTTTTTCAGACTATCCCGCATTTCCAGTAACGATTGACCCAAATGATCTTCATTGCTAAGCAATGTGTACTCATAATCCAATTCTCCTTTGCTTAGATGACCAGCAAATTCATTCTTTCTCGCAAGCCCGTCTATTGACGTGTTCAGTGCAAGTGCCATTTCTTCTATTTCATCACCGCTATTTACCGACAGTTTCATTCGTTTATCAATCTTACCCTGAGCCATTTGCTTTAAAACCTGAGTGAGGCGTTCAATCGGGTTCGTAATGCCACGGGTGACATAGTAAATTACCACACCGAGTATGATCAGTCCTATGATACCAACAATCAACGAAACGATAAAGTCCCGGTCGGCCTCTTCCATAATGGATGAAACCGGAACAGAGATACCCAGGTACCACGGTTGATCTGAACGGCCTATCCGGACGGGAGCATAGCTCACATATCGCTTTCGGTCTTCATCTGTCTGATGAAAAATGGAAAAAGGTTGGCCTTGCTCAAATTTTTTATAAATATCAAATTTTTCTCTTTCTGTTGGATTTTTGGGGATCTTTTCATCCAGATATGAAGTATCCGGATGAGCGGCATATTTTCCTTCATGACTCAGGAGAAAAGCATGGGATCCTTTAAAGTTTTCAATGGTTATACCCTGAAGCATCTCCTGAAAGCGGTCCATGGTAATATCCACGCCTACAACCCCTACAAACTGACCAGATTCTTTATTAATGGGAACAACCAGACTGGTCATCAATTTTCGCTCCGATTTGCCCTCGGCAAAAAGGTCGAAATAAGGCGCAAGAACAATTTCCCGATTTTGATTTTTGATCTGCTTGTACAATGCATTATCTCCTTCCAGGCTCCTTCTGCTCTGCTTTTCTTTCATGATTTCCTGTTCCCGGAAGTGCTCATTGACAATTCTCCCATGGGACCTTTCCCAGCTTGTATCAATGACGCTCAATTCCCAGCTGTCCCATAAATTATAAATATCAGGATATTTTGGAAATACATCTTCATACATCCTGTTTATCAGATCAAGCCATTCATCTTTGGACATAGCGTTATAATTGGATAAACTCAGGGCCAGGGTTCTGGTGACGGCCATATTTCGGTTCATTTGGCCTTCAATCTGACGGGCATACTTGTTTACTTTAGAATCGATGAGATTTTTGCTGTCCCGGTAAGAATCCTGCCTGGCATTAATGCTGATGTAACCTATGGCTGTAAGATAGATAATCGCCGATACGAAAATAAGCAAAATCTGAACTTTATGTCTTAGCTTCATTTGGAGCTTCATGGGCTTTGATATATTTTATTAAAACAACTTCTATTTTCTTAGCCCGAATTATTCAAGAATAATTCTGACGCTATTGAAAAACCTGGCTATTTGTTATTTTCCAGTTTTTCCTGCAGTTCCAGTTTCTCATTTTCCGAATTTGTATGATCCATACCAATGAAAAGAATCTTATTGATTGTGTCATCCTTGTCTTTAACAGGAGAAAACGTAGCTACCACCCAAAGGGAATCACCTGATTTGCTTTTGCACTTCATCTTTTGTTTGTGGTGACCACCATGGCATACCTTCTCCCAGATATCTCTGAACCGTTTTAGCTCTTCTTCATGAAGGATGCTATCTATATTTATTTTGTTGATTTCCTCCTCCTCGTAACCGAAAATTTCCTGAAACAGACTATTTGTAGAAATAATGGCACCCTTTTTATCCATTTCCGCCTTGATCAGGAACTGGTCAATGGCTTCAACAATGCCCATCAATTCATTTTCTCTGCGGGCCGCCTCTTCCTGGGTGGCCTTGAGTTCCTCCATGTTCTGTCTCATCTCTTCTTCCTGGGATGACATTTCCTCGGCCTGTTGCCTGGATTTTTCCAGTAATTGTGAAGTTCTGAGATTTACCCGAACCGAGGACAGAGTTGAGGCAATGCTTTCCGCAACTTTTTCTGCGAATTCAACCTGATAGTCTTCCAGTTGATTTAATGAAGCTATTTCAACAACTCCCAGCACATCCTCCTCTATCTTAAGAGGTACGATAAGTAAGCTGTTGGGATTGGCGTCACCCAAACCCGACTGTAATTGAATATAATCCCGGGGAATCTCGGTCATGTAGATGGTTTTTTTCTCAATGGCACAGGTACCAATCAAACCTTCTCCAGTTTTGAACTGCTTCTCAAGGTACTTTTTCCTGTTGAAAGCATAGGCAGCTTTGAGTTCATAAAATACATTATGTTCATCCTCATCATTTAAAAGGAAGAGCCCACCTTGATTCGCGTTCAGGTAATCCACCAGATTCCTTACAATTTCATAGGAAAGTTTTTCCAGATCGTCATTGTTTTGGCGCAGTATATCGGCAAATTTGGCAAGGCCTTCATTCACCCATTGTCGTTTTTCATCTTCCGCCTTCCGTTTTTCTTCCTCTTCTCTGGCTTTGCTAAGGCTATCCCGCATGTGTATCAGCGACTTTCCGAGCTGATCTTCATCGCTGAGCATTTCATAACCGGTTTCTAACTCACCGTTCCCCAGTTTCCTGGCAAATTCATTTTTGTTATTGAGCGCTTCAATGGAAGTATTTAATGCATTTGCCATTTCCTCAAGTTCATCACCCGTTTCAAGCTGGAGTTTCATATTGTTGTTGATATGCCCTCTGGCCAGCTTATTCAGCCGCTCTGTCACTTTTCCAATCGGAGCACTGATCTTTCCCGAAAAGAAATGAATCACAAATCCCAGGATAATTAAGCCAATAAACCCAACAATTAAAGATATGACAAAGTTTTGACCGGCCTCTGCCTTAATTGAACCGATTGGAACGGAAATCGCCAAAAACCATTGCGTATCTGTGTTGCCAACTGTTAAAGGAGCATAGGCTACATATCTTTCACTGGTTTCTTCGATTTCATCCGCCCGATGGATGATGGAAAAGGGCTTCCCTTTCCTCATTCTTTTATAGAGATTAAAATCCTCATTTTCCGTAGGATTTTTTTCTGCTTTTTGGTTCAGTAAGTTTTTATTAGAATGAGCAGCATATTTGGCCTGATGGGTTAGTAAAAAAGCTCTGCATCCCTCCAAATTTTTTAACTGAATTTCCCGAAGAATCTCCTGAAAGCGGTCTAGTGTGATGTCAACACCCACAAGACCTATAAACTCTCCTGATTGTTTGATCGGAGCAGCAAGGGTTGTCATCAACTTCTTTCCCTCCTTGTGTTCCGTGAAGACATCTGCGTATATTTCTGCTACCAGTTCTTCTGAACGTGATTTCCAACTAGCGTAAAGATTGGGATCTCCATCAAGACTTCTCCTGTCTGTAGGAGTTTTTAGGATTTTATTTTCCATGAAGTTTTGATTGGAAATTCTTCCATAAGGTTGGTCCCATGTGGAGTCGATGTGTTTCAACTCCCAGCTGTCCCATAAATTATAAAAAGAAGGATTGGCTTGATATACATCTATATACATTTTTCTGATGAGGTTCTGCCATTTCTCCTTCGGCAAATAATCATAATTTTCAAATGCATTTGCTAATGTACGGACCACTGAAAAGTCGCTGTTCAACAAAGCCTCAATTTTGTTGGCAGATTTCCCGGCCTGAAATTCCACCAGTTTTGTTGCATCGCGGTAAGCAGTTTGTTTGGCTTTAATGCTTATGTAAGCAATGGCACCCATAAAAACAATTGCAGAGATTGATATAGTAATTAACTGCATTTTATGCCTGAGCTTCAAATTCAAGTTCATGTTTCTGAACATTTAAACCGGGTTTAGTTGGATTCTGAATACTGCAAACTTGCCACCGCTGGCATTAAAAGTTTGAATTTCGATGGTTTTTTACGGAGTTGTGTCTTGAAAGATTCAAAATTTTTATAAGTAGTTGCTTCATCAGGTTTACTACAACAGCTCCTTAATTGACTGCAGGGATGAAATCAGGAGAATCCAATATGCTTGTAAGTTTACAGAAGTGAATTTTGTTTTACCTTCAGCCCGATAAAAGCGCTTCTTAAAAATAGCGATTAACAAAACCTTAGTATAACCGCGGATGGTAGTTTTTCAATTCTTTACTCAGTTTCATAGCTTTCCCGTGAGTCATTTTGTTAAGGCACCTCCAGAAGATGTGACTATGATTCTTATGGATGGTATGACAAAGTTCATGCAGCAATACATAATCAATCAGATGATCAGGTAGTCTCATTAGGTGGATATTCAGATTGATGTTATTTTTAGAAGAACAGCTACCCCAAAGGGTTTTTACATTTTTTATATATAGCTTGTTAAATGACAGCCCATAATGGGATGATAACTCAGAAATTCTTTTGGGGAGATAGGATTTTGCTTCATTTCTGAGAGCTACTTCAACACCTTCACGGATTACACTTTGTAACCACGGATCTTTCCGGTCAGTTTGGCAAGGGAATCGTACGAGGATATCTGAATCACTCACCTGATAGCAGGTGTCTCCTCTTTCTTCAGGCTTGAAGATCACTTGATGCCATTTTGTTCTGAATTGACTAAAATCTACGTCATTCTTTTCTTTTTCAAGGGTTTTTATCTTACTTTTGATAATGGATGTTTTTGAACGAATATACTCAAGGCCGGCCCTATAGCTGACATTCCTGGGAAGGCTGACTTTAATCTTACCTGTGGGATCATACCTTACCGTAATCCTTTTGGAATGTTTCCTCTTAGTGATATGAACCCTGCCCAGCTCCGGGATGAATTCCTCTTTCATGTACAAGCATTATTTTAATACAAAAATATTAAATCATTTTTTGTGGAATTGAATATATGACAGGAAAAAGTTTATTATTTTTGATAGGACTACAATTTTTTACAAAACAAGATGAGCATAAAGTTGTTTCCGCTAGTTATCTCCATACTTATTTTGAGACCATCTATCTTTTCTCAGGAGCTATGGAGTTTAGAAGATTGTATTAACCTTGCGATTGAGCATAACATTCAGGTCAAGCAAGAAGAGTTGAATACACGCGTAAATGAGCAATCCCTGCTTCGGTCGAAACTGGATGCCCTGCCCTCTTTAAATGCAGGGGCGTCCCATGGATTTTCTTTTGGCAGGGCGCTTGATGAAACCACCTATGAATTTACACAAGATCAAGAGGTTCAGTCAAGCAATTTTTCTTTAAGCAGCAATCTGACTTTATTCAATGGATTTCAAAAATGGAACCAAATCCGGAGGGATCGTTTCTCTTTAAAAGCAAGCCTGGAAGATTTGGAACGTTTAAAGAATGAAATTTCGCTGAATGTAGCTTCTGCTTACCTTCAGATATTATTTGGAGTCGAATTGGTAGAAGTTTCGAAAAACCAGTTCGATCTGATCAATCAGCAGGTTGACCGAACAAAAAAGCTGGTAAATGCCGGGAGCCTTGTCAAAGGAAATTTGCTGGAAATTCAGGCTCAGGCTGCCAACGAAGAGCTTAATTTGGTTAATGCCCGGAATCAACTGCATTCTTCCTATATCTCCCTGATTCAACTTCTGGAAATTGACACACTGGGCGAGTTTGAAATCCTGCAGCCTGATCTTAGCGAGGTATTAAAAAGCGATCCGCTTCTTTCGGTGGATAATATATATAAAAAAGCCATACAGAACCTGCCCAGGATCAAAGGAGCGGAATACAATCTAAAATCCAGGCAGGAAGACCTGGATATAGCCAAAGGCCAGTGGAGCCCCAGGCTTTCACTGAATTTTTCCTATGGAACAAGATACTCAAGTATACGGCAGAGTATAGCTGGTTTAGACAGTATGACCGTGCCAATTGGTTTTACTGAGGACAACAGGAATGTATTTACAACGCAGGCTTTCCCGGAATATGAAACGTATCCTTTTTTCGACCAGCTGGAGAATAACGCCAGTACAAACATCTTTTTTAATCTTTCCATACCCATTTTCAATGGATGGCAGGTTCAGCAGTCCATTAGTACCGCCCGCGTAGATGTTCTGAATGCAGAATATAGCCTGCAACTTGAAGAAAATCAACTTTACAAGGACATCCAAAGTGCTCATGATGATGCAGGTGCTGCCTGGAAAAAATATCAGGCGGCAAGGAAAACCGTTGAATCCATGCAGGAAGCTTTTAAGTACACGCAATCAAAATTTGAGGTAGGATTGATTAACTCAGTGGAATTCAATACGGCAAAGAACAACCTGATCCGGGCACAATCGGAGTTGCTTCAGGCCAAATATGAATACATCTTTAAAACCCGCATTCTGGATTTTTATCAGGGCAAACCCATTAAAATTTAACCGAATGAAACCCGCATCCAGGTACCTTCACAACAAGGCAATGGATAAAGCATGCGGG